>NZ_JBALOP010000003.1:0-56682 GCF_036962685.1 Bacillus sp. JJ1566
ATTAAGGGGTTCATAAAAGAGTATAGAAAATGTATCAAAAATAAAAAGGTTTTATAGAAAGGAAGGTTATAAAAATGGGGACAACTAGATTAATCCTACCGATTATTTCAATTCTAATTAGCGTTATCTACTTTATAACAACTATTAATCTACCCAAAGCCAAATTAGGAGACCCAAATGGTCCTCTCTATTTTCCACTAATGGTTAGTATTTTTCTTTTTATTGTGAGTGTAATTTATTTCATAAAAGAATTAAGAAATCACTATCCAAAAAATGATGAAGTGAAGTTATTGTTTAAGGGCAGAGTTCCTTTTCTAATCATTTCAACATTAGTAATATCATTGATTTATACTCTTATTTTTGAAAGAGTAGGATTCTTAATTTCTACAATGCTCTTTATGGTCGCTATTTTATTTATCGTAAATGGAAAAGAAAAATGGAAGGTTAACATTAGTGTAGCTGTTTTATTTAGTTTGGGATCATGGTACGCCTTTTCTCAACTTTTAGACGTCAGCTTACCATAGATCAAGGGGGGATAACATGGATTTTCAAGCAATTCTTGAAGGCTTCGCAACAGTCCTTCAACCAGAAAATATACTATTCGTTGTATTTGGTGGATTTTTAGGAACCATTGTTGGTATGCTTCCGGGCTTAGGACCAGCAACTGCGATTGCGGTTTTAATCCCGGTTACATTTGGAATGGATCCGACGAGTGCATTGATTTTAATGGCAACTATTTATTATGGTGCCATGTATGGTGGTTCTCTTAGCTCTATCTTAATCAACACTCCTGGTGACGGATCTGCTGTTGCTGCAACCTTTGATGGTTACCAGATGGCAAAAGCAGGGCGTGCAGGCCCAGCAATTGCGATTACAGCAATTGGATCACTCATCGGTGGATTTGTCGCTGTTATCGGCTTTATGTTTTTAGCAAAGCCTTTATCAAACTTTGCTTTACAGTTTGGTCCAGCAGAATACTTCTTATTAATGCTATTCACTCTATCCGCTGTCGTTTCCTTATCCATCGGAAATATGACTAAAGGGTTTATTTCAATGGGAATTGGTTTAGTTTTAGCTACTGTTGGTATCGACCTTCAGACAGGAGTACACCGCTTTACATTTGGAAATGTTCATTTAAGTGATGGGATTAACTTCTTAGTTATTATTATTGGGATCTATGCAGTTGGAGAAATTCTCTATAACTACTTAACAATTGATAATCCACTTGGAAAGAAACATAAATTAGACCGTGTTTGGATTACAAAGGATGACTGGAAACGTTCAAAGTGGCCAATGTTCCGTAGTTCTCCACTTGGATTCATAGTTGGTATTCTACCTGGTGCCGGTGGTGCGATTGCTTCATTAATGGCATACAGTACAGAAAAACAACTTTCTAAGCGCCCGGAGGAATTCGGTAAAGGGGCAATTGAAGGCTTGGCTGCTCCTGAAACAGCAAACAACGCTGCAGCGGTTGGTGCTTTCGTCCCACTTTTAACAATGGGTATCCCAGGTTCTGGAACAACGGCAGTTATGCTAGGTGCTCTTGTTATGTTAGGTGTTAAACCGGGTCCGCTACTATTCGAAAGTGACCCTAATATGGTATGGAGCTTAATCGATAGTATGTTTTTAGGTAATATTTTCTTATTCCTAATCAACATATTTATGGTTGGTGTGTTTATTAAAATCTTAGATGTACCTGCAAAGGTTCTTTATCCAATTATTTTAGTCCTTGCATTTATCGGTGCATACACAATGAACTATACAATAATAGACTTCTATATCTTAATTATTTTCGGAATCATTGGTCTATTCTTGAAACTGTATGACTTCCCTATTGCTCCAATGATTCTAGCTTTAATTGTTGGAACCGATATGGAACAAAACTTTAGAAAGAGTATTGTAGCAGGAAAGGGTAGCCTTGATATCTTTGTTGGTTCCCCTATCGCGATTACACTTTTAATCTTAACGTTATTATCACTAACCTACCCGCTGTTCATGAACAGAAGAAGAAAGAAACAGGCAGATTTAAACGAAAATAGTTCTCTTTAGAAGAACAAGTGCTTAAGTTACATGTGAAAACCCTTAGCTATTACGCTAAGGGTTTTTCATACTTTATAGTAGATTTTCAAGAACAGTTTGTAAAATACCACCTTTTTGGTAGTATTCAACTTCAACAATACTATCTAACCTTACAGTTACAGTGAATTCGATTGACTCTAATTCGTTATGTTTCGTTGCGATTACTTTGATTTTTTGACCTGGTGTAATTCCTTCGCTTAAACCTCTTAATTCAAATGTTTCAGTTCCGTCTAAATGCAAGTTTTCCGCATTCTCTCCATTACAAAATTGAAGCGGTAATACTCCCATCCCTACTAGATTGCTACGATGAATTCGCTCAAAACTTTCAGCAAGGACCGCTTTAACACCTAATAAAGCCGTTCCTTTAGCAGCCCAATCGCGGGAACTTCCCGTTCCATACTCCTTCCCTGCAATGATAAGAAGACTCTGATTGTCATCTTTATATTTCATGGCAGCGTCATATACTGGCATGATTTCACCTGTAGGTAAGTACTTTGTGTAGCCCCCTTCTTTTCCTTTAGCTAGTTTATTTCGTATTCGGATATTCGCAAATGTACCTCGAACCATGACATGATGGTTTCCACGTCTTGATCCATACGCATTAAATTGGCTTACCGGAATGCCTTTTTCAGTTAAAAATGTACCCGCTGGACTGTTTACTGGGATTTGTCCTACCGGAGAAATATGGTCAGTTGTAATCGAATCGCCCAGCATCAATAAAGTCTTCATATTTTTAAAATCTGAGTCTAACCTGATATTTGCATTCTCCTCAATGAAATATGGTGCTTCCTGGATGTAAGTGGAATGATCGTCCCAACCGTATAGTTGACCATTTGATGATTCAATCGAAGACCAAACTTCATTTTCAAATATCCGATCGTATTCTTCCTTGAAGAGTTCCTTATTAATGGTAGATGTAATCACCTCATTTATCTCTTCTGTTGATGGCCAAATATCTTTTAGATATACCGGGTTGCCGTCGCTTCCCCTACCAATCGATTCAGAATACAAATCAATATTCACTGACCCAGCTAAAGCATACGCAACAACCAATGGTGGTGAACTCAAGTAATTTGCTTTTATAAGTGGGTGTACACGACCTTCAAAATTCCGATTTCCACTTAAAACAGAAGCGACAAGAAGATTGTTATCTTTAATTGCCTCTTCGACAGAATCAACAAGGCCTCCACTGTTTCCACAGCAGGTTGCACATCCATAACCATCAATATAAAATCCAATCTCTTCTAAATACTGAAGAAGGCCAGACGTTTCAAGGTATTTTGTAACTACACGTGAGCCTGGAGTTAAGCTTGTTTTAACATAGGCTGGTTTTTGTAGTCCTAGTTCCAATGCCTTTTTGGCAACTAGACCCGCAGCTATCATCACATTTGGATTTGATGTATTTGTACAGCTTGTAATAGCGGCTAGGACAAGCGATCCCGTGCTGATCATCTCACCGTCTTTTAACGCCACTTGCTTATTTAATTCTGATTCATCTAATCCATATCCGCCACTTGAAACCGGCTTCGTTACGATTCTAGTAAACTCATCCTTCATTGAACGTAATTCAATACTGTCTTGTGGTCTTTTTGGTCCAGCAACGGTTGGTTTGATTGAGGCTAAATCCAACTCAATTGTTTCAGTAAACTTCGGATCAGGGCTGTCATCCGTTCTAAATAGTCCTTGCGCTTCATAATACGCCTTAATTAAGGATCTGTTATCTCCTCTCCCTGTAAGCTCAAGATAATCTAACGTCACGTCATCAACTGGGAAATATCCCATTGTTGCTCCATATTCTGGTGCCATATTCGCAATCGTTGCTCTATCTGTAAGGGATATACTTGTTAATCCTTTACCAAAGAATTCGACGAACTTCCCAACTACTCCCTTTTTGCGTAGGAGGCTTGTTATCGTTAAAGCAAGGTCTGTGGCGGTAACGCCTTCCTGCAACCTACCAAAGAGCTTAATTCCAACTACCTCAGGAATCACAAAATATAAAGGTTGTCCAAGCATCGCTGCTTCTGCTTCAATTCCACCCACTCCCCATCCAATTGTTCCAAGTCCATTAATCATTGGTGTATGGGAATCTGTCCCTACTAGAGAGTCTGGATAGACAATGGTTTCACCGTTCTCCTTTTTTGTGACAATCGATGAAGCTAAATACTCTAAATTGACTTGGTGTACAATTCCGTTCGAAGGTGGTACTGCCCTAAAATTTGCAAAGCTATTTTGTGCCCATCTAACGAATCGGTATCTTTCCATATTTCGCTCATACTCAAGCTTAAGATTATCAGACAAGGAATCTTTATTTCCAAAGTGATCTACAATCATGGAATGGTCAATCACCAAATCCACAGGAATTTGTGGATTTATACGGGAGACATCTCCGCCTTTTCTTTTCATTGCATCTCTCATTGCAGCTAAATCAACAATTGCTGGGATTCCTGTAAAGTCCTGAAAGACAATTCTTGCTGGCTTGAACGGAACCTCTTTCTTCTCCCATTGCATATTTTCCCAATTTGCTAGTTGTTCGATATGGGTAGTGGTGATATGCTTTCCATCCAAATGCCGAATCGCTGCTTCTAGTAGCATTTTAATAGAAAATGGAAGTGATGAGACCTGATATCCATTCGTTTCCAGGTCATTGATTCGATAATATCGATATTCTTTTCCATCAACATATAAAGTTCTTTTTAATGTTAATAAAACTTCTGATACACTCATACCTATGCCTCCCTTATTGTTGCAAAGAATTGAAAAAAATAGTCTAGTTAATGAAAACTAGACTATTAATACCGCTCTATCTTTCAGGAATATACAAATCACCTTTTAAAATTCTTCGGGCTGTTCTGTCTAAACCAACAGAGGCCACATCTCCTTGGTCCTCTGTTAAAGCAACACGAACCTCTGCGATTCCTTCTGGGTGTCCAATTCGAATGATTTGTTCGATGCTTCCATCTTTTTTCGCAGAAAATTGATTTGGAACTGTGCCTTTAAGTAAAGAGGTTGCAGCCAGATTATAAAGTCCGCTCCCAGCAAATGTTCGATGAAACTTTTTCATTGAAATCATTTTCGCAACAATATCAATATCTTCGGATTTTATTTGCTTTCCTGTTGAAGTCACATAATCATGGGGGCTAGCGACTAGCGCGATTTTGGGAATGGAAGGAATATTCTTTGCTTCCTCCTCATTTTTAGCCATCCCACTTACAACTGCCATCTGTAACCTAATTTCTTCAAGTTCAGACAATAATTCCTTGTCAGCTCCAACTACACTATTAAACTCAGAGCCTGATAATCCAAAATCACTTGCAGCCACATATACAAAAGGATTAACAATATCAATAAATGATGCTTCATAGCTTCTTTTTTGAGTAACAACAGTTGTTTTGGGAGCAATCGGGATTGTTTTCCCAGTCTTTCCGCCACCTGGCGAGAGAATGTTCACAATTATTTTTGCTCCCGGAGTTACGATTCCTGGCATCAAATAATCACCGGATACCTTTGCTTTACCGTTTGATACGGGTACTCGCATTTTAATCATTTTATTTATATTTTTATTAAAAGCAGAAACTGTAATGTCATCAGCATTTGAATTTGTTTGAACAAGCCCTTCATCAACTGCAAATGCTCCAATTGCACCCATTAGATTGCCACATGTTCCTTCATCATCGACTACTGCCTCTCCGATTCCAATCTGATAGAATGTGTAATCAAGGTCTGCCCCCTCCACAGAAGGCTCTGAAATCACCATAACCTTACTTGTATGCGATGTACCGCTTCCTAAGCCATTTATTTGTGAGGGATTATATGCGTCAATTCCTTCTAAAAAAATTCTGTGCTGTAATTCTTTGTTTGTTGGTAGATCCTTTTCATGAAAAAAGAGCCCCCTACTTGTGCCACCTCTATAAACCACACAGCGAACGGAGAATTGTGACATTTTTCTACCTCCTTACTTCATTTCAGGAACAATTGTCTTCGCGATTTCTTTGTCTAAATCCTCATAGTCATGAAGTTTAATCGTTTCATAAAGTTCTTTACGTGTTTGCATCCGGTCTAATACATCACGCTGAGTTCCTTTCTCGAAAATTTCCGAGAATACAATTTCATATGCTTTTGCTGCTGCTCGAAGTGATGATACTGGATAGATAACCATAGAGTAACCAAAGGACTCAAATTCATCTGCAGTAAAATATGGTGTTTTACCGAATTCAGTCATGTTCGCTAATAAGGGAACATCAAATTCTTTGCTGAAAGCTCTAAAGTCTTCTTCAGTAATTAAGGCTTCCGGGAATAAAGCGTCAGCTCCAGCTTCCACATATTTTTTTAATCTCTGGGCTGCCGCTTCCCTACCTTCTACAGCAAGAGCATCAGTTCTAGCAACTACAACTAATGAAGGAGCAACTTCTTTAATGATCTTAATTTTTTGCGCCATTTCATCCGCTGAGACTAATTTTTTTCCATTTAAATGCCCACATTTTTTCGGTAAATCTTGATCTTCAATTTGTACAGCAGCAACCCCTGCTTCAACCATTTCCTTTGCTGTTCGAGCAACATTTAAAATTCCACCGAAACCTGTGTCAATGTCAGCTAATAGTGGCAGATTGGATGCACGAATAATATCACGTGCCCTCTCTGCAACTTCTTGGGAGTGTAAAACACCTAAATCCGGTAGACCTCTACTAGCGGTGTAAGCCCCACCAGATAAATACAATGCTTTAAATCCAACTTTCTTTGCCATTAAAGCAGCCATTCCATCATGGGTACCCATAATTTTTAAGATTGGTCCTGCCGCTATATAATTTTTAAATTCTTCTGCTAATTCCTTTTGACTTTTTTGTTGTTCAACAAGCCATGTCATGATATTCCCTCTTTTCTTCGATGAATTAAAGTAACGAAGGACCCTATGGAAATAGGGTCCCTTCTTTTCATTAGTCAACTAATCCAGATTCACTAATTAATTCTTCATACATCTTTGTTTGTTCCTCTAAGAATTTAGTTGCTTCACTACTATTTTTATAGAATGAAGACCAGTCATTATTTTTCACAAGGTCTTTCCATGCATCAGTTTCAACCATTTCACCGATTACTTTATCCCAGTAAGCAATTTCTTCTTCAGTCATATCAGGTGGTCCCATGATACCTCTCCAGTGTGGGAATACCATATCTACACCTTGTTCCTTCCAAGTAGGAACATCCTCTAGACCTTCTAATCTCTCATCAGAAGAAACACTAATTACTTTGAAGTTACCTGCGATATGTTGGTCTTTAGACTCGGAAACCGCCATTGTTGCTACATCTACGTGTCCACCTAAGAGCGCTGTTACTACATCCCCACCACTCTCATAAATCATGAAGTTTAATTTTGAAACGTCAACACCGTATGTTTTTGCTGCTTGTACAAATGAGAGGTGATCGTTGTTACCTAATCCCGGTGCTACTGCAAGCGTTAAAGATGCAGGATCCTTTTTCAATTGTTCCATAACATCTTTTGCTGTTTTGAATTCTGAATCATTTCCTACTGCAATTGAAATCCACTCAGTTGTTAAGATTGCAAGTGGAGTAAAGTCTTTATACGTTAATTCACTTTGACCCAATAAGTTGTTTGTAATCACAAGACTTGAGTTAATAGCAAGATGGTGTGCATCTTTTGTAGAAAGATATTGCCAGCCTACTTCTCCGCTTCCACCTGGTTTATTTACAACATTGATGTTTTGGTCTACAATGCCTTCATCTTTGAAAATCTTTTGGATTGCTCTAGCTGTTGCATCCCAACCTCCCCCTGGAGTTGCAGGTGCTACTAGCTCGATATTTCCTGTTGGAAATGAATCCTTTTTACCTGATGCACCTGATGAACATGCTGTTGCTACAAATACTAAGGCCAAAATTGCTACTAATGAAAATAACTTTTTCATTGTTCCACCCCTTTTATCTTTCTTAATTTTCACAACCTTATATTACTTTTAAAATCCTCTCATGTAATCGTTTTCAATTTAAAAGAATTTAACAACAAAAACACTATTTTGTTCATTAAGTTCACGAACATTATAAGTTCTGCAAATCTAATGATGAAATAAAATTTACAAATGCATTAATTACGTTTACCTCTAATGATTCATTATGGTACAGCATCCATGTATTACGTATTAATGGATTATTTTCTTTATCTGTAATAAACACTTTATGGATGCCTTCATTTCCTTTTAAAATCATACTAGGTAATATTGCATATCCAAGACCATTTACAACCATTTCTTTACATGTATCAACTTGGTCTACCTCCATCGTGATCATTGGGGGTTTTGTAAAATTCTCCATCCACCATTGATCGACAATAGATTTTAATAGATTGTCAGCTTTATAATCAATTCGAGGCAGATTAGGTAAGTTTCTTAAATCAATTTCTGTTTTCGAAGCTACACATAACTGGTCTTCGAACAATAAATGTTTTTGCTCCATCCATGTATATTCACCGCGAACAAAGGCAATATGAATATCCTTTTTATATAATGAATGAAAAAGATCTCGACTCCATCCTGTCGTTACTTTGAACTCAACATTCGGATATTTGTCTTTAAATGCACTTAATAATTGCGGGAGCTTATATTTAGTGAAAAAACTTGAGACACCCAAATTAATGGTTCCAACAACCTTACTCTCCATATTGGTTAAATTATCTTTTATTTGTCTCATTTTTAAAATCATTTCTTCAGCACTTTTTGCTAAGTATTCTCCCTGTGGTGTGAACTGGACACCACGTCTATCCCTATTTATAATTTTGATCCCAAATTCTTTTTCGATTTGTTTAATCCGATTCGTTAAGGCTGGTTGTGAGATGAATAATTGCTTACCTGTTTTTGTTATATTTTTATTTTCATAAAGGACCTTAAGAATCTCCCAATCCTGACTTCTCATTGCACGTCCCCCTTTTTAGATATTCAGAAATGTTATGGCAGTTAATTCAAATACAATATTTTACTTATATCTATCAATATACTATATTTATTCTTACATAATAAAGAAGTTTATAGGATGAGGGAAAAACATGATTCTTTGGATAGTCATCATCATCTGTACTGGTTTTCAAACCATATTGAACACAACTAGACCCATCATCACGCTCTATGCATCTGAAATGGGAGCGAATACATTTGATATCGGAATCTTAACAGCTGCCTATGCCTTCTTTCCTTTAATTTTCGCTATTCATGCTGGGAGAATTGCCGATAAGATTGGTGACCGATTGCCTGTATTTTTTGGTTTAATCGGGATTTCACTAGGAATGGTCATTCCTTATTATTTTCCATCTATGCTTAGCCTGTTTATTTCTCAATTAATTGTAGGAACAGCGGCCGTATTTATTACGGTTTCCTTGCAAAACATACTTGGAAATATTGCGACAGAAGAAAAAAGAGATCAATATTACAGTTTATTCGGAATTGCTACGGCGATGGGGGCTATGATTGGTCCAATCATCGGAGGTTATTTAGGGGAGCATATTTCTTTTTCTTCCGTATTCCTTGCTTCAATTTTCATAAATATCATTCCCATTTTGATTTCTTTTTTCATTCCAGTTTTTCGTAAAAAAATGGGAAAGCAAAAAACGAGCATAGGTGCTTCTGTCGGCCTATTAAAAATGCCTTTGTTAAGAAAAGCCCTAATTTCAAGTGCACTTGTCCTTTATTCAAAGGATATTTTCATCGCTTATTTTCCTCTGTTCGCTAAGCAGTATGGGATTTCTACATCAACAATTGGATGGATTATCTCGATACAAGGGTTAGCAATTATTCTTGTGCGATTCTTATTACCTGCATTAACAGAGAGGCATGGAAGAGACAACGTATTAATCGCATCCGTCTTTATGGCTGGAATATCATTTTTACTAATTCCATTTACTGGAAATGTAATTTTATTAGGTGCCTTAAGTGCCCTTATGGGACTTGGTCTAGGATGTGGTCAACCACTTTCAATGACAACAACCTATAATGCCTCACCAAAATCAAGAACAGGTGAGGTTCTTGGACTAAGACTTGCCTCTAATCGGTTATCTCAATTAATTGCACCTGTCTTTTTTGGAGTCGTTGGTTCTTGGGCTGGAATTTTTTCTGTATTTTTTATTAGTGGTACCTTTTTACTTGGAGGCCTATTTGCCATTAAGCCTGAAAAGAAAAGGAAACTAGCTTCATAGAATAGTAAAAGCCTACAGCATTTCGGTTTGCTGTAGGCTTTTTTTTTTGTTTAAAATTTAAATGAAACAAATTTCAATTCAGTCATTTCTTCTGTGGAATATTTAATACCTTCTTTTCCAACACCACTATTTTTTCCACCGCCTTATGACATATTATTTACTCTGAAGGACTCACTGCCTTCCTCCCAATGTCCGATAATAAACTCACTAAAATTAATCATACTACTTATTTATATGGCTTTTAAGTATACATAAATTATATTATATTTCTCATATCCGAATAACTGTTATAAAATAAAGGTTCAGCATCCTAACGATTGGAGAATTAAGATGAGAGGTTTATTTGAAAAAATAATGCCATATATACAACGTGTCTGGGAATCTATTAAACGATTTTGGCGTGAAAAGCATCTTACGAAAATTTTATTACTGATTATGCTAGTGTTTATTTTAGTTTCTATGCTCTTCTTTGCCTTCATGGCAAGTCAGGCAAACGTCCAGTCATTGAAGGATGGTTTGCGACAAGCAACTGTTATTTTTGATAAAGACGGTACCGTTGCAACCAATATTGTGACAAATCGAACGGAAGGTGTCTTGGTTGAAGAGTTACCTGCCCATGTAAAAAATGCAGTAATTGCAATTGAGGATGAACGCTTTTATAGCCATAACGGCTTTGATATTAAAGGAATCATGCGTGCCTTTTTTAACAATCTATTTTCAGGAAGAATCACTGGTGGAGGAAGTACAATTACTCAGCAACTGACAAAAAATGCACTTCTCTCTCCTGAACAGACCTATAAACGAAAAATTGAAGAACTCTTTTTAGCGCTGGAAATTGAGAAGCATTATTCCAAAGACGAAATTTTGCAAATGTATTTGAACCAAGTATTCTTTGGTAGTGGCTCATGGGGAATTAGCCAGGCTTCTAAAAAATATTTTAATAAGGAAATTGAAAATGTTTCAATTAGTGAGGCAGCAATGCTGGCTGGACTACTTCAATCCCCTTCAGCCTTAAATCCTTATAAAAATTATGACGGAGCTATTAAGCGGAGAAATACAGTTCTACTAAAAATGCATGAATTAAAGATGATTTCTGAAGTTGAATATACTCAGGCAAAAAAAGAAGAAATCCAACTTGAAGACGGTGGCGGAAGTTATATTGAAAGAAGCTATCCTTATTATGTAGATGCAGTCCTTGATGAAGCCATTAAAAAATATGGTTTAACACAAGAAGAAATCCTTACACGCGGCTACCGAATCTATACTGAAATGGATCAACATATTCAAGCCTCGCTTGAAGCTGTCTATAAAAAGGACTATCTTTTCCCAAAAGGCAGAGATGTACTCGTGCAAAGTGGCGCTGCAATGTTACATCCCGAAACCGGAGGAGTACTTGGTTTAGTCGGAGGCCGTGGTGACCATGTGTTCCGTGGCTTTAATCGTGCGACTCATTTACAGGCCCAACCAGGGTCAACGATCAAACCATTAGCCGTATATACTCCCGCACTTGAAGAAGGCTATGAAGTAACCTCGGTACTAGTAGATGAGTTGAAAACCTATGGTGACTATACTCCAGAGAATTTCTCAAAGACCTACCAGGGTGAGGTTAAAATGTATGAAGCGGTTGAGGATTCCCTTAATGCACCTACCGTTTGGCTATTAGACCAGATAGGACTTGATAAGGGACTTGATTCTTTAAGAAGGTTTGGTATTCCTTTTTCAGAAGAAGATAAATACCTCGGAATTGGACTTGGTGGGATGCATAAAGGGACTTCACCTTTACAACTAGCTGAGGCATATTCTGTTTTTGCAAATGGAGGAAAACGACCAGATGGGCATCTTATCTCAAAAATCGTCGGGCCAACCGGCAATGTGATTGCCGAACATAAGCACAAAACAACTCGAGTTACTTCTAAAAAAGTAGCCGATGACATGACATCCATGCTTCTAAATGTTGTTGAAACTGGTTCAGGTAAGGGAACAAAAATCGCTGGGGTTGAGTTAGCCGGAAAAACTGGATCCACACAGCTTCCTTATAAAGATATTAATGGTACAAAGGATCAATGGTTTGTAGGGTATACTCCAAATTTTGTTGGTGCCGTTTGGTTAGGTTATGATAAAACAGACAAAACACATTATATTC
Source organism: Bacillus sp. JJ1566 (assembly GCF_036962685.1). Lineage (NCBI taxonomy): Bacteria > Bacillati > Bacillota > Bacilli > Caryophanales > Bacillaceae > Bacillus > Bacillus sp. JJ1566. The sequence goes on from NZ_JBALOP010000003.1 coordinate 12,411, forward strand.
AAGGAAGCAGTTCAGACTATATCGTTCCTATCTTTAAAGCAATGATGGAGGAAATGCTACCTTCAACGGAAGTAGAACCATTTGATGTCGTTTCCGTTAATGCAAAGCTTTCCGGACAAGAGGATCGAAAAACAATCACGAAAGAAGAAATTAAAGAAAAGGCTGAAAAAGTTGAAGAAGTATTAAAAGAAGAAAGTACAAAATGGAAGCTAGTTTTGGAAGAGGCAAAAAAGGACATTAAGGATGTTAGTGAAAAGATCTCAGATAAACTACGCGGTTTATTTGAAAATAGTCATTGAAAAAAGCCCCACTATTGAGGGCTTTTTTCAATAACTTCTATAAAATGTTTAAGAATTCCAGCAGTTAAGCCCCAAATAACTCGATCTTCATAATAATAGAAGCATTCATCCATTCCCCTTATCTGCCATTGGTAGTTTTCGCCACCAATAATATCGTTGAATGGAAAGTTTTCTTCAGGCTCTACACGAAATTTTAATTTAAAAATTTGCGGTGGATTTGACAGAAAAAATGACAAAGGCACAGTAAATACTTCTCCAACTTCATCGGGATTCGGACGAATCTCATCAGGGTTGTTAATCACACCTACAAATGGATAAATAATCGTTCCAAAGGGTGAGACAAAATAATCCAGTGGGCTTACCTCTGTAATATCATTCTCTTTTAATCCTAATTCCTCCATTGTTTCTCTTATTGCAGTATGCTTTTCATCTTTATCAGTAGGATCCATTTTTCCACCGGGGAAGCAAATTTCACCTGGTTGCCTTCTTAGTTGGCTTGAACGAACCTCAAAAAGGATATGAGCTTCATTATCTTTTTTAATTATAGGAAGAAGAATGGAAAAGCGTTTAAATTCACCAAGACCTAATATGGAGGGAGTTCGATTTTTGACGACATTGACAAGTTTATCGATTTCCATAGTTCACCTCATATTATTGTTATTGCTTTAAACCTTTAAAAGCAGAAATAAATTCAATCGGATCTTCTTTTATATTATAGGAGAAAACTCCTTGATTTGTGTGGAGATATAAAAAGCTTGTTCGGTAGGAAACATCATACACATGGTCTAGTTGAAATTCATTTGCGGAAGAAAGGATTCTGTCTTCGAACAATCGCAGCTGATGCTGTGTTTCGATATATTTTTGTTCATTCCACTCAATTTTTCTTTGAATAATAATATATGGATGGGATGCAATAAACTTCACAGATTCTCTCCTTTCTATTACTATATTGTACCAGAAAATAACCATCAAAGTATTCCCAATAATATGATATGAAAAAACCACAGTGATTTGTAAACACTGTGGTTGTCATTCTTATTGTTGTACTAATTCCTTTTCTAAGGCTTGTAAACGTTCTGCTACTTCTTCCTCAGATAAGCCATTTTCTTCAATATAACGATTGCGTGGATGAACACGACATTCGTGTGTACAGCTTCTTAAATATTTATGCTCATTTTCTTCTGTGCAGAGAATTTGCTTATTACATTCAGGGTTTGCACAGTTTACATAGCGTTCACATGGTTCACCAGTAAAATGATCTTTCCCCACAATTACATGCTCCTTATGATTTACTGGAACAGCAATTCTTTCATCGAATACATACAATTGACCATCCCAAAGGTCACCCTGTACCTCAGGATCTTTTCCGTATGTTGCAATTCCGCCATGAAGCTGGCCAACATCGTCGAAGCCTTCTCTCACTAACCATCCAGAGAATTTTTCACAACGAATTCCACCAGTACAGTATGTTAAAATCTTTTTACCTTCAAGCATGTCTTTGTTTTCTCGTACCCACTGAGGTAGATCGCGGAAAGTTTCAACGTCAGGTCTAATTGCACCCCTGAAATGTCCTAAATCAAATTCATAGGTATTTCTAGCATCTAGAATAACAGTATTTTGATCCTGCATTTTTTCAAAAAATTCTTTTGGACTTAAGTAATTACCTGTTAATTCAAGTGGATTAATATCGTCCTCAAGGCTTAAGTTCACAAGCTCTGGACGAGGTCTAACATGCATTTTCTTAAATGCATGTCCATCTGCTTCATCAATTTTAAAAACAATGGTTTCAAAGCGAGGATCTCTTCTCATTTCTTCCATATACTTGTCAGTTTGTTCAATTGTACCAGAAACCGTTCCGTTAATTCCTTCAGTTGCTACTAAAATACGACCTTTTAAACCGATCTCTTTACAGAAAGCAAGATGCTCTGCAGCAAATTCAGTTGGATTTTCAATTGTTACATACTGATAGTAAAGTAATACTCGATAAGGTTTTGTTTCTTTCATTATTTTTCGACCACCTATCATTGATATTTGCAAGATATGAATGTGTTTAGGATCGAATTACACTTTTCTCTTACATCAGTGTATTTTATCAAATCATTTAATACTAAATCAACTATTTATACCTTCCTTATATTGTAAAGTCGATTTTTTTCTACAATAATCTATCAATTTTTGTCAATTGATATATAATAAACTTGTTAAACTTTTTAAATGGGGGTTTCAAACATGAGTTTACCTAAAGCATTAACGATTGCAGGTTCTGATAGTAGTGGTGGAGCTGGTCTCCAAGCCGATATAAAAACTTTCCAAGAATATGGAGTTTATGGCATGTCTGCCTTAACTGTAATTGTTGCAATGGACCCGAATAATCGTTGGAATCACCAAGTATTTCCGGTTGACGTCAATATCATTAAGGCACAATTAGCGACAATCCTTGATGGCATTGGTGTGGTTGCTGCGAAAACTGGAATGCTTCCAACTGTCGATATTATTGAAATTGCTGCTGATGCGGCAAAAAAACATAATCTACAAAAATTTGTTGTAGACCCTGTAATGGTTTGTAAGGGAGAAGATGAAGTGCTGTTCCCAGACCATGCCGTTGCACTCAGAGAACTACTTACTCCACTTGCAACAGTCATTACGCCAAATTTATTTGAAGCAGGTCAATTAAGTGGAATCGGTTCTATTACAACAGTTGATCAAATGAAAGAAGCTGCTGTGAAAATTCATGACCTTGGTGCAAAATATGTACTCGTTAAAGGTGGCGGAAAGCTAAAACATGATAAAGCTGTAGACGTTTTATATGACGGAAAAGATCTTGAGCTCCTTGAAGGAGACCGTTTTGAAACAACATTTACGCATGGTGCCGGCTGCACATCTTCAGCTGCAATTGCTGCTGGACTTGCAAAAGGATTAGATGTTAAGGAAGCGATATATGAAGCGAAGAAATTCATCACAGCTGCCATTCGTCATTCCTTCCAACTGAATGAATATGTTGGCCCAACTAATCATGCTGCAAGCAGAATATACGGTGATAATTAAGCTGTAGGTATTTCTACAGCTTTTTTCATCTTAGGCAACCGGAAAAGCTTAATGCTTCCGTCTATCGGCGACAAGCATAAGACGAGCGCTGACAGAAGGTGCCTTTACCTTCCGAAGCGATTGGCTAGACCATAGAGCCCATGGCGCCTGTAGCTAGACATTCCAAAAACCTGCCTAGACGGATTTTATATATGATGGTAATATTGTGTTTATCATAGAATAATAGATATTAACTTGTAAAAAGCCATAGGTAAGGAGTGTGTAAAAATGCCTAGGATTAACAAAGATATCATTAAATTTTTACGCAAAAGAAACAACATGACCCAACGTGATTTTGCTAAAGCTGTAAATTGCAGCTTTGCGCTAATTGCCCTTGTTGAAGTTGGCAAACGCAGAATTACGAGCAACCTTGAAACGAAAATCAAAGAGTCTTTTAACTTAGATGATCAACAAATATCATCCCTTGCATCCATCGTTCAAGAAGTAGCAAAAGGCGTACATCCTTATATGTGAATAGGAAAAGAAAAAGCAATTGGACATGTGCTCCAATTGCTTTTTTATTGAATTCTTGTAAATCCATATTCCTCGAATAAGCTTATGGCTTTCTCACTTGATAAAAACTCATAAAATAATGTTGCTTCATTTAAATGCTTTGACGATTTTACGACCCCCATTGGATAAATAATCGCTGAATGGTATGTAGAATCCACACTCGTTATAACTTTAATTTGATCCGAAACTTGCGTATCGGTTTTATAAACAAATCCGGCATCAACACTCCCTGTTTCCACATATGTAAGTACTTGCCGAACATCCTTAGCAAAAACGATCTCAGTATTACTTTCAAGACTATTCCACAATCCCATACTATCCAGTGCTTCTCTTGCATATTTTCCTGCAGGTACTGACTCAGGTATACCAATTGATATCCGCTCAGCTTTCGTTGATAAATCTTCCACAGACGATATGTCTTTTTCATTTTCTATTGGTGCAACCAAGACAATCTCATTTCCGATTAGATGCTGATGGAGGGTAAGACCAATTTGTCCATCATCGACTAATGCATCGAATTTTTCAATTGAAGCTGATAAAAATAAATCTACCGGTGCTCCTTGTGAAATTTGCTGGGCAAGTGCACCTGATGCTCCAAAATTAAAGGAAATATCAATTGTAGAATATTCTTCTTCAAAGCTTTTCTTTAATTCCTGGAGAACATTCTGCATGCTTGCTGCAGCAGATACTGTTAATTCAACGTTTTTATTATTTTCATTTTCTTTAAGAGAACCACATCCGTTTAAAACTAAAACTGAAATAAGTAAAAAAATAAACCTATACATAAAACACCTTCCCTTAGCTAGTATAACTAAATGGAAGGTGTTTTTAAATAATTAAAGATTCAATAATTCAACGTGCTTGCCGATGTGGCTAACAAGACCTTGACGGTACTCATCTTCTCTTTCGTTCAATGTATGGAAGAATTCATCCTTAAAAATAAAGCTTCCGTCTTCATCCTTTGCTGTTAATAATAAACCGTAAGTTACGTGAATAACTTGTCTTGCTGCATCATTATTCATATATTCATGAAGATCAGCATCCGTAACCGTATCAAGTGGAACAATCGTACTCATATCTGGTGTAATATGATAATACTTTAGTGCTTCATCTAGATGTTCTAGTGCATATGCATGCATTCTTCTGTATAGGTCAGGTTTTACCTTCGCAATTACGCGAACAGCTTCAAGCCAGTTTGTTCCAGCTGTTTTTACATGAAGGACACCGTTTGTATATTTCGCGATAATTGGAAACGCTGTAAATTTATCACTACCTGAGTGGATACTTAGTTTATAACCAAAGTATTCTGCAATTAACGCATGTTCGCGTAATTCTTTTTCAAATTGTTCAATATCCCCAATATAGTCGATTCCTTTTTGGAATTCACCACAGAATCTCGGAGCAAGGCTTGTTACAGCCACACCACGTTTTTGAAGTTCATTTGCTACAAAGAAATGCGCTGCTGGTGATGTAACTGTTTCCGTTTCATCAATTGAAATTTCAAAATCAATATCACGATCACACTTTTCAATATATGAGTCATGAATATGAACCATATAATCTAAAGCCTTTCCGTATAGCAAGGCAAATTTCTTTACTATTTTTTCTTCAAATACAATGTCTAAACCATTTACGTTGAAGGTTTGATTTAAATATAGACCATTATAGTGATTCTTGGTTTCTTCTGGGAGGCTGTCAAATTCAGCACTGATTTCATCTGCTGTCAGGCCTTCTACACGGTTTTGAATATGGTCTGAGCAATCTAGTGTTAGCATTGACATACCAAGTGACAATGCCATTTTAATATCTTCCTCTTCTTTTAAGTGGTCGCCATCCGCACCAAAGCCATCTTTATAACCTTCCTGGAAAACAGCAAAGCTAGCGGCATCAATAATATCATTCATTGTACGATTTGTTAATGTTAATTCACGAATACTTTGTTGAGCAAGAATTGGCTTCACATTATGATTGCGAACGGTTTCAATATGTCCCGGAGAAGCAAGACCTAGACGGTCACCAAGACCCATAGTTGCAACTTTCGTACCAAAAGCTCTAGGTACAGTATATTCAAAATAATGATTTAACACGAGTCGGTTTTTATGTGTTAACGGACAAGCTTTTCCATTTTCCCCAATAAGTGTCCCCTCTAAATCATCAAAAAGTGCTCCCACTCCTTTTGCAATAATCCATTTTTGTTCGTTATCCCTTACCATGACAAGGCTTACATTTTCGTGACTAGTGATAGACTTTTCATATACTTTGACCTGATCAAATTTAACCGCTACGCTACCTTTATTAAATTCTTCAACCAGCTGTTTTAAATGTTCCATGGATATAGCCTCCTAAAATTATTGCCATTCTATTAAAATAATATCTTAATATAGTAGACTTGTTAATAGAAAAATTAATTATTTCATAAATAAAACTTTGAAAAGTTTTTTTGTTTTTTCTATGTTTTGAGAATTGACAAGCACACCCATTACCATATCAGAATCATCAATTGCTTCACTAAATAACGGTATTGCTGATACATCGATTCCTGTAGTTTGATGCTTGGAATCAAAAAATAATAATTTTTCATCAATCGGAAGATTCCCATCTACCAATTCATTTTGACTGTAAAAATATTGATCGTGATTCATCATCTCAAACTGTTTTTTATCAATAAACAAAACATCCAGTGCTCCAGTTGAGATTTCCCCAGTGACCTTTTGCAAAGCAGCCATAACCATACTAAAATCTGCGGCATCTGGAGCATATGGGATGACCTGAATCGACACTTCATGTGTTTTTCTTTCCTCGTCCGAAAGAATTTCTTCATTAAGTTTTTGAGCGATTTTATTTAACTCATTCGAATCTACTAAATCCCCTAATACGAAAATGGATAGTGCAGACTCTTTTTTTTCTGAATGGTCATTTACTAAAAAGACAGTAACAATGATTACGAGTAGAAACGCAAATAAATAATACTTATAATACTCCCAAAGATACTGTACTTTTTCTTTTGTACTCATTTCAGCAACTAGTTCTTTGACCCTTCCTTTTTCCCTCAAAGCTATACGTCCCTTCACCAAGATGTGTATTTTAGGGAAAATTACCCTATATTAAGCATTTTCATATTTTTCTTTTAAAAATGCAATACTATCATCTATAAAAGGTTCTGTCGTGCTTTCTAAAAGAAATTGAATGTACGGTTTTTTCGGCTTAATTAATTCCATGACCAAATCATAGTTTAATAGCCCTTTACCTGGAGGAGCAAATTTCAGCTTTCCTTCCTCAATCACAAAATCTTTGCAATGAACAATGATGATTCGATCTCCAAAAAGGTCGATTGCTTCCTTGATAATATCATCCTGTTGATTGTAATTATCCACTGTTAATAAATTGACCGGGTCGAAGATGATTTGTAGATTATTTGAATTTACTTCATCCAATAATTGTTTTAAAAGTTTTGGGTTATATACAGGGTGATTGACTCCCGCTTCTATCCCCACAATCACACCGAATCTTTCCGCTTCCTGAACAAGCTCTTTCACACTTTCGACTACATCTAAAAAAGGTTTTTCTTGAAAATTATCTACCGTAAATCCCATTTTTGCATGGATATTTCCTGTTTCAGTTCCTATCACAGTACAACCAAAATCCCTAGCAAAACGGATATGTTCCTTAAAACGGTCTAATACCTTTCGTCTTTCCTCAAGATCAGGGTGAATCATGTTTATATAACAGCCAAGTACGGCTATTTCGATGTTTTTTTGTTGAAAAGCCTTGCCGATAAATTTACCTAAGCCAGGAGAAAGGCTTCCCAAACTCGTATTAAGATCTGGAAATGATTTTGCCAATGCTAATTGAACAGATGTTAATCCTTTATCCGCAATCATTTGAACTAATTCATCCAAGGAGCTCGCTTTTACATCATGAGCTCGAATTCCTAGATTAATCATAAGAGCACCTCGCTTCTTTTACGTACACGGCTAAATCTGAAATATTTTCTTTTATTTCTTTGGCAATAATACTGGCAAACTTATGTGCTCCATCCTCCCGAAAATGTGTGTCATCACAGATTCCATCAGGATAATTGGGATGTTCACCAGGTTCAAACCAAAGAAATAAGTCTTTACTCATTTCTGGTCCTAGAGATTCATATAATTGTTTGGATTTATTCCATAAATCAATGAGTGTTACTTGTTGTTCATTTGCTAGATCTATCATCGATTCTGGGTACTCTCCTAAACTGTTAACGATCCTTCCATTGTCATTAAAGGTCCTTCGATGCATAGAGGTTACTAAAACAGGGATAGCGTTTTTCTGCCTTGCTCCATCAATATATTGATTTAAATAAAATGGGTAGGATGAGTTTCGTTCCGTTCTTCGGTGATCCTGTTTTTGGTCGTTATGTCCGAATTGTATGAAGAGGTAATCATTCGGTTGGATTTCATTCAGGATTGTTTCCAGTCTTTTTTCATCAATGAAGCTTTTTGAGCTCCTGCCGCCAACCGCGAGATTGTGAATGATAACATTGTCAAGAAAATAGTGATGAAGCACCTGCCCCCATCCAGCTCTTGGCTCTTCATTCGGAGGACAATCGGATACTGTTGAATCTCCGGCTATATAAATATGAATATTTTTCATTATGATACCTTCAATCTATCGAAAGCTTGGCTCGCTCTCGTCTGATTTTACTTCAGTTGTTCCGTTCACTTTTTCTTCAATTCTTGCAAAAACCTTTAAAGATAGCCACATGATAAGATAGGCCAGCATACTTGCACTTAAAAATGGTATAAGTGATGGAACATAGGTAAATCCAACATAAAGGATGATCATTCCTAAGACCATTGCAAACGTAACAAGAGGGTATGATAAGCCATACATGACAGCATGTTTCAAATAGGTTTTTATACTCCCGTTAAAGTGTACATAAATTGGAAAAATATATAGTAAAATCACAATATATACCGAACAAACCGCAATTAATGCGTACCTGACCACCATGTATACCGTGCTTGTGGTCGGAAGAAACACAAGATCAACATATAAAATATATCCAACTATGAAAAGGGACAGCCCTAGGAGGTTGGATTTTAGAAATTCCTTTTTATATACACTCCAAAATGTTGAGAAAACAGGAATATCCCCATCCCCCATAATCCACTTTCTTGTTACTGCAAATAGAGCGACTGTTGCAGGTACAAATCCTGCAATAACAAGGCCCAGTGCTGTAAATAGAAGCCATAGCAAGTTCAAATAAACTAAACGTGATATAGCGCCGCACCAACGATAAAATGGACTATCCAATCCTCCTAGCATATGTTTTGTCCCCTTTCTGAATTCTTATATTTGACCTTGATAGTTTGTTAATAATTGTTCAATCGAGATTGGTTTGTGTTCACGGGCGGACTTCCAAACCGCTTCTCCTAGTGCAATCGAATACGCTCCTGCTTCTGCACCTGCTAATATTTCATAATGGCGTCGTGGATCAATTCCCTGATATAAATCGTGAATTAATACGGGATCCCCGCCACCATGACCACCAGCTGTTTTTACAACATGAATGATTTCCTTAGAGCCAAACAACGGATAGAAATCGATTGTTTGTTCAGGCACTTCAAAAGGAACCCTATTTGGTGCATGGAATTCTTGTGTTTCAATCCTTCCCTTCGTTCCATTGATGGCTAAGCGATACCCTTCAAATGGAGTTGAGAAATTTATTGAATAGCTTAAGAGAGCACCTTTGTTATATTTTACTGTCGCTGTATACGTATCCTCAATGTTAATCTCGGAATCAAAAATACAAGCATCAGGACGGTAATTGGTATAGTTATTTTCCTTATGTTCACCCATGTTTAAGTGATCATCTTCGACAGTCTCAGTAAATTCACGAGGGTTCCATCTAACATAATAATCACAATTGTCTCTCACATGACAGGTACCACAGTATCTGTTATCTGTTGATGGATCAGGGTTAAGCTCCCCATTGGGTCCATAATAATGCAGGGCTCCATGAGCAAAAACCTCTTCTGGATATTGATCAATCCACCAATTCACCAAATCAAAATGATGTGTTGATTTGTGGATGGAAAGCCCACCTGAAAATTCTCGTTTTCGATTCCAACGCTTGAAGTAACTTGAACCATGATAGGTATCGATGTACCAATTCAAATCTACTGAAGTCACTCTGCCAATTTTGCCTTCTAAAACAAGCTCTTTAATTTTTCGATGGTATGGACTGTAGCGATAATTAAACGCTACAGTCACTTTACCTTTACTCACTTTTTCTGCCTCAATCACTCTTACAGCATCGATAGCAGTTGTAACCATCGGCTTTTCTGTGATAACATCCACATCATGTTCGAGTGCCTTTAAAATATAATCAATATGTGTATTGTCACGGCTGGCAATGATGATACAATCCGGCTTCGTTTCCTTAATCATTTGATCAATTTGATCAGGTTGATATGAAGGGGTTTCTGCCAGGTTTGGAAATTTTTCCTTACATAGTTCAATACGATATTCATCGCTATCTAATAAACCAACAATCTTACTTTGCTTTGCGAATTTTTCTACTAACGGTGGAATAAACATTTTAAGTGCTCTGTTACTTAATCCACAAACAGCATATCTCTTCATGTATTACTTAACCCCCGAATGTACAGCAGTTAATTTCTCCATTTCCATACTAGCCATGATAAATGCGCCTGCACCATGTAAGTCATTATGGCTTCGCTCACGATTTATATAATAATCATAAACTCCAATAGAAGTACCGATTACAATGTCATCAATAATAAGGTTACCCTCTTCAGTTTCTTGAATTTTATGTTCGAGTAATCCTTCATACGCCTTAATAGCATTTGCAGTAAATTCTTCACTCACATATTTTTTTGAAACAGCTTTTGCTATTGTATATACAAATAAACTAGAAGCAGAAGTTTCAAGCCAATTGTCTTCAAGGTCACCTTTATCAATGATTTGGTACCATAAACCAGTCTTTTCATCCTGATAATTCACAATATCGCGAACATAATCTTGAATAAATGTGATCCAGTCTTCCTTGTGCGGATGATTCTCTGGTAAAATATCAATCATGTCAATAACAGCTAATCCATACCAACCAAGAGCACGCCCCCAAATTTCTGGAGCTTTTCCATCTGGTCGAGCCCATGGCTGAACACTCTTTTCATCCCAGCCATGATAATATAAGCCAGTTGCCTCACTCTTTGTGTACTTACGCATTAATTTTTCCTGATGGATAACCATATCGATTAATCCAGGCTCATTGAAAGCTTCTGCGTAATGTAGCGCAAATGGTCCACCCATATATAAACCATCTAGCCACATTTGATATGGATACTTATCCTTATGCCAAAATCCACCTTCACTTGTAAGGTTTAATGTTGTAAAAATATTGCGTAAGCGACGAGCCGCTGTTTCATATTTTTTAAGACCAGTAGCTTTATATAGCGGGAATAATAATAATCCTGCTTGAATCGAGTCTAGTTCATCTCTAGCAAATAATAAATTCCCGTTTTCATCGATATTATGATCAACATATGCCTTTAAATAATCAAAATACTTTTCTTCTCCTGTTTTGTTATAAACTAAATCCATTCCACATAAAAAGACGCCTTGGTGATAATGCCAGCGTCCACCTGGTGGGAGCTCTTCAGGAGTAAATTTTTCCATGAGCGTATCGCATGTTTTTTTTGCAAAATATAAAGGTGATTTTTCAATTTTTGTGTTATTCAAGAATAAACACCCTTTCCTAAAGTCATATTTTATGGAAATTGAAAACGGTAACAATTCTCCTGACTTCATGATAGTATAATTATATAATAATAACTATAATCATTTAATTTACTTTCAAATAGGACCTTAATCCCTTGGGTTTATAAGAAGTATTCTAATAATATGAACACAATGTGACATAATGATTATTCAATTTATATGAAACTACATCTATAATGAAAAGGCATTCAAATATTACAGGGATATTACAAAGTTATAATCATCCCCTCACATTTGATTAGATTTGGAGTGATCTCATGAAATTCAGGCTACCAGGAAGTTTCTTTCATAGAATGATTTTATTTGTAAGTATATTAGCCATTATACCGGTCATCATTGTAGGTATATTTTCGTTCATTCGTTCTACCTCTGTTGTAGAAAATTATGTCGCCAAAGAAAAAGAGCATAGCGTGTACCAAATCCAAACAAACGTCGAGCAGGTTATTAAGTCAGTTGATCAGTCCTTAACTCAATTAGCATCCTCATCTAAAATAATTGAATCATTAAGGGAACCACTGACAACGAGGCAATTCCAGCTTTATAACCAGTTAAGAGACGACCTTAGTCACCAGCAAACATTTGATACTCGTCTAACAGATGTTGCACTTATTAGTCTCGAGAACAACTGGCTTGTTAATAATTATGGGTTGCAACGACTTTCTGAACCTCAGCTTCAGGTAATGTCAGATCGCTACCTTTCCCTTAAGACAAGCTCTGTTTGGCTATTAGAGGAAAATACAAAAGAACCATTGTACAAAAAGGTTGCTTCCCGTGCATGCGGCTATAATTTAAATTTAATTAAGAAAATCCCAATCATCTCGTCTAACACAACAGGGATGATTATCGCAAATATACCAACCTGTAGTTTTCGCGATATTTTAACGAAGGACAATTCGTTAGAAACATTTTACATTCTAGACAAAAATGAAAACGTTGTCCTTCACAATGATACCGAAAAAATTGGACAAGCCTTTGAATATGTTGACGTCTTAACTGAAAACACTTCTCTTGAAAACGATACAGGTCAGTTTACCATTACATCTGACAATACGGATTATCTATTTACCTATCGGAAATCGTTTTACAATGGTTGGATTTATGTTTCAATTGTGGAGCTAAGCGAGTTAACTGCACAATCAATGTCGATTGGATGGCTGACTCTTGCTATCACTTTGTTAATTGCAGGAATTTCTTTGTTAGTGGCGCTATTTGGAAGTAGAATTATCTATCAACCTATTAAACAATTACAGAATGTTATTTTACATTCCATTACCAATAAAGAAGAGCGAAAAGATAAGAACGAATTCGACTTTATAGAACACCATGTTAAAGACATGATGAAGCAAAATGATATTTTGGAAAAATCATTGCAAAACCAAATTAATCAGCTGAAACAATTTTTCATGCACCGGCTCTTAACGGGTAAGGTAACTGAAGAAGAGCTCGAAGGTAGAATGCAATATTATGGCTATAATTTAGACTATAAATGGATAAGTGTTCTAACAATTCAAATCGACAGTTTTGAGGGAACTTCGTACAAAGCAAAAGAAGAAGATGTTCTATTATTTGTTATCAATGGTCTCGTTGAAGAACTAATCCCAAGTAATGAAAGAATGACGCCAATCGTTAATAAACAAACTCAAGTTACCTTATTATTGAGCAATATTGAATCAAAAATTGAATTTAATCAGTATGTAAATAAAATTGCTGAAAAAGTCCAGAAAAAGATTAATGAAGAATACAGTGTTCCTGTAAGTATTGGGGTAAGTGAACCATTTAAAGATGTTTTAGAGACAAGAACAGGCTATAAAGAAAGTCTTGAGGCCCTTAAATACACCCTTAAATTTGGTACTGAATCGATTATCTTCTTTGAAAATCTTGAAATTGGAAAAGGGTTACACACCTATTTCCCTAAACGAATCGAAAATGAACTATTCGATTCAATCAAGGTTAATGATAAAGAGAAAGTATATAACTTGCTTGACGAATTAATTGATGAAATCTTCTCTGAGGATTTAAACCATGTTCAATATCAAATTTCATTAGTCCGATTTTTAAGTGATTTAATTGAGTTAATGCATACATTAGCGATTAACGTTCTGGACTTAGAGGATAACCGTTCGATTTTTGAAGCCATTTATCAACAGAAATCAAGAGAAAATGTAAAGGAATGGTTTATAACAGTCGTGATTGATCCTCTTCTTCAAAAAATTGAGGATCGTGCTGAGTCACAATATAAGTCCATTTCTGAAAACATTGTTCATATTATCCATGAGGAATTTGAATCGAACATTACCCTAGATATGATTGCGAATCGCCTTCATTATAATCCGAACTATCTTAGCAGTATTTTTAGAAAAGAAATGAATATTTCATTTAGTGAATATTTATCCATGTATCGTATCAATATGGCGAAAAAATGGCTTATTGAAACGGATATCTCAGTAAAAGATATCTCAGATAAACTGAACTTTAATAACTCCCAGAACTTTATTCGCTCCTTTAAGAAAATCGAAGGAACGACACCTGGTAAATACCGTGAATCTGTGAGAGCTAATTAGTTTAGCGAAGAACGCCGATATTAAAAAGGAGATATACTCATGCAAAGACTAATAGTCTCTCAAAATGGAGATGGAGATTTTACAACCATCCAAGCCGCGATTGATGCGGTTCGGGTCTTTCCATTGGAGCCTGTGAAAATTGTTGTTAAAGAAGGTATATATGATGAAATCATTACAGTCCCTGAAAACAAACCCAATCTTACCATCACAGGTGCTGGTGAAAACAAAACAATTATTGTGGGAAGTAAATACGCTCGGATGAAAAATAAGAACGGCACTGAAATCGGAACATTTGAAACGGCTGTTTTTCATGCATTTGCTGACCACTTTCAATTGGAACATCTTACAATTCAAAATGCTGCTGGCTATGGTGCTGAGATTGGCCAGGCACTTGCACTGTATGTAGCAGGTGACAAATGTATATTTAAGCATGTAAGTCTACTAGGAAATCAAGATACCTTATACACTTCTAAGGGCAGACATTATTTTTCTCACTGTTTTATAGAAGGACATGTTGATTTCATCTTTGGTTCGGGTATTGCAGTATTCGAAGTTTGTACGATTCATAGCTTGCGTAAAGGCTATATAACTGCAGCCTCTACTCCGGAGGAAAACGAGTTTGGCTTTTGTTTCAAAAACTGTAAATTGACTGGAGCAGAAGAAGCTACAGAAGTTTATTTAGGTCGCCCATGGCGTCCATACGCTCAAACAATATTTATCAGTACGTGGATGGGTAAGCATATCCATCCACAAGGTTGGGATAATTGGAGAAATGAAGAAAATGAAAAAACAGCTCGGTATTTTGAATTTGGTAGTACTGGACCTGGAAGTGAAACCACTGGGAGGGTTAACTGGGCAAAACCATTAACCAAAGAGCAAGCTGCCAAATACACATTAGAAAATATCTTCCATGCGAAAGATAAATGGTTACCAAAATAAGCTCCTTTTTTATTTGCGGTACATGCTTACTGCTTTTTAGTCAGGGCATGTTCCGCTAAGCACTTCTTGCAGTACATACTTGCTGCTTTTTAGCCAGAGCATGTAACGCTAAACACGTCTTGCGGTACACGCTTGCTGCTTTTTGGCCAGAGCATGTAACGCTAAACACGTCTTGCGGTACATGCTTGCTGCTTTTTGGCCAGGGCATGTTCCGCTAAACACGTCTTGCGGTACATGCTTGCTGCTTTTTGACCAGGGCATGTAACGCTAAACACGTCTTGCGGTACATGATTGCTGCTTTTTAGCCAGGGCATGTACCGCTAAACAAGTCTTGCGGTACATGCTTGCTGCTTTTTGGCCAGAGCATGTAACGCTAAACACGTCTTGCGGTACATGCTTGCTGATTTTTAGCCAGAGTATGTAACGCTAAACACCTCTTGCGGTACATCATCCTTCAATCTAAACCGGAGTACTCAAAGTAATCAAAGTCAGCAAAGTTTACTGACTCAACACCATTAGAACTCGCGTACATTCCCATATAAACTCCGGTAAATCCACCAGCAACATCCGTACTTAAAAGTCTGCCATCCACATTTTCCTTAAGGATTTTCCACTTTTCCGGTTCTTCTGCAAAGTAAAAATGATAGGACTGGCCATATGCCTCCACTTTAAGAAAGACAATTTGATGTTGATATGGTGTCACAGCGAGGATTTCTTCAATGCCTGCTTCTCTTTTTACTAATCGCATCTCAGACTGTGTGTATTCTACACGATAGTGAAATTCAGTATTTTGCAGTAGGACTAAGCCTGCAACCTCATGTCTATTATTTGGCGAAAATTCCATTTTTGTTCGTGCTGCAAAATTGATATGACATTGTCTACGTCCAATAAAAGCAGGATTAACAGCTTCTGTTATGGTTTCAGGCTTTAATCGTAAGCGTAAATAACCTGGCCGTTCCTTTAATGACCAAAAATCACCTCTTGGTGTACGAATAAAATTCCATTGCATCTCTAATTCTGGATTATCAAAATGATCACAGGCAGGCTCGGATGGCCATCTTTTCTCGTCTAAATTAGGTTTGGACCCTTCGAGTTCAACAATACCTTTACCTGGATTGACAACTGGCCACCCCTCTTCCCATTTAAGCGGAACAAGAAATGATTCCCTGCCTAGATTGCGATACTCACCACCGTATGGACGTGAGCCTAAACAAACCATCCACCATTCGCCATTGCTCGTTTCAACAAGATCCCCATGCCCCACATTCGTTATCGGATAATCCCTTCCTAAATGTCGATGCGTTAGAATTGGATTTGTTTTGGCACCTTCATAAGGACCCGTTATCGATTCACTGCGAGCAACAGTGATTGAATGGGTAAAACCTGTGCCACCTTCTGCAATTAACAAATAATACATGCCGTCCA
This sequence comes from Bacillus sp. JJ1566, assembly GCF_036962685.1. Taxonomy (NCBI): domain Bacteria; kingdom Bacillati; phylum Bacillota; class Bacilli; order Caryophanales; family Bacillaceae; genus Bacillus; species Bacillus sp. JJ1566. The sequence continues at coordinate 29,017 of NZ_JBALOP010000003.1, forward strand.
CTTTATAGATGTGAGGTGCTTCTTGAGCATGAACATACTTTAATGCCCCGTCCCAAAGACTATATTTTTCACCAGTCAATTGCTTTGTCTCTAAGTCTAATTCCTGCAGCCAAATTTCCATATGTTTTGGGTACATCTGACCACCCGGCGGCCGGCGATTTGCCGTAACATATACTCTCCCGTCATCATCGAAAAATAAGGATGTATCAATACCGGGGCAGTCGTCTAACCAATATGGGTCAGACCATGGACCTTCAGGGTTCTCTGCTGTTACAAAGAAATTTCTTCTCGCACCCGTCTGACTTTCCACAAAGGTTGTAATGACATAAAAGATTCCCTTATGATATCGAATGGTTGCCGCATAGATCCCTTTTGAATTTGGTGTCCCGTCTAGGTTTAATTGGCTTGGTCTCGTGAGCACATGTCCGATTTGTCGCCAGTTTACTAAGTCCTTGCTCTGAAAAATCGGAATCCCTGGAAAGTATACAAAGGTGGAAGTAACTAAATAATAATCATCTGCGACCCGACAAATCGATGGATCCGGATAAAATCCCGGAATAATAGGATTTTTAAAAGTAGACATTCGCTTCTCCCCTTTTAGTTATGAACCGAAAAATAGTCGAATTCTGCATATCCTTTACTATTTTCATACTCGCTGTTATAACAATAGATTCCGATTTGAGCCCCAACCCATTTACCTGGGGTAGCTTCAAATACCTCGTCTACCTTTTGAAAGGTGACTCCATCTTCACTATAACTAAAGCTGCAATTCGCTCCTTCCTCTACCTCAACCCGTAATGTTAGCTCACGTCCATCCAATTTCCCAACACACACTTCATTTTGTAACGTTTCCTCATCCCCAGTGATATAAAACAAACTAAGCTGCTCTTCAACTTTCCTTACCGCAATAGAGGCGTATTGTCTTCCTAATACGATTAGTCCAGTTTGGTCATACTTCGTTTCAGAAGTAAATCTAAGTTTTGTTGTCACTTTAAAGGTTTCGGCGGGAAATTTTTGTGTCAATATATTTGGGATATGGTAAAGATTTGTTTCACCGGGATGTCCAATTGCGTGTAATCGAAGCATTTGCTCCTTTAATTCATACCAATGGGGTTTACGATTTGCTTGCCATTGCCATTGAAGCCCTAATTGACCTGAACTAAAATCATCACTCATATCAGGAACAATAATCTCTGAAACCACTTTTGATTTTGGCTTTTCCCATTTGAGTACTGGTTCACCGATTCCTTGTTTATTTTGATTATGACCCATTACTGGCCAATCATTTTCCCACTCCATGGGCTGAAGATGAACAATTCGTCCATAAGCCCCCTTATCTTGAAAATGAAGAAACCATGATTCTCCGGTTTCTGTCTCGACCCATCCGCCTTGATGCGGGCCATTTATATACGTATTTCCTTGATGTAAAACGATTTTATCTTCATAAGGGCCAAATATATTTTTTGAACGAAGAATGGTTTGCCACCCTGTTGCAACCCCTCCGGCAGGTGCAAAAATATAATAATACCCGTTACGTTTGTATAATTTTGGTCCTTCAATTGTTGGATGAGCCTCGTTACCGTCAAACACATGAATTCCTTCGTCTAACAGCTCTGTTCCATCCTGCTTCATACGACTAATATGTAATATGCTTTTAAATCCAATTCTGCTTTTTGCAAAAGCACTTACAAGATAGGCCTGACCATCATCATCCCAAAATGGACACGTATCAATCCAGCCTTTTACTTTCTTCACTAAATGAAGGGGTGTCCATTCTCCTGCTGGGTCTTCAGCTGTACTCATAAAAATCCCTTCGTCCGGTGCACCAAAAAACACCCAAAACCTTCCCTCATGATAGCGAAGACTTGGTGCCCAAACTCCATCGCCATGACGTGGGTTATCGTAGCTCTCAAATGGTAATGTATCCGCAACATGATTGATAATTTTCCAGTTCACAAGATCAGTAGAATGTAACACTGGCAAACAAGGTGACATATGAAAGCTTGATGAAACCATATAATAGTCCTTGCCAACACGAATAACGTCAGGGTCCGAGTAATCTGCATGTAAAATTGGATTTTGAAACATCCCATTTTCTAAATCAGCTTGCCAAACATTACCAACAGCGAGACTTCTCTTAGCTTCCATCATATATTTGTTCAACTCCAAACGAGTTATTTGATTGTTGTTTTACATTTTTCCATGATTAAAAATAGAAGATAACCACTCGAAGGATTGGTCACCACATATTTCATGGCCACCTTCAAATAAGTGCCAATTTACAAGGTGTTCAACATTACGCTTAGAATAGATGCCGTTAATATGTTCAATAGCTTTTTCTGTCTCTTTTACAGGAAAGAGATGGTCCATTTTTCCTGACTCAATAAATAATGGTCGTGGCACCAATAAGGCGATTAATTCAGGCATCTCCGCGTACTGCAATATCCCCGGTACATAATTGTCTAAACAATGTCTTCTGTTCATAATGCTTTCTTTGAATGTGTTGGTATAGCCAGATATGACGGTTGCCTGAATACGTTTATCAAGAATGGATGTAAAGGCGGCAACAAGTCCGCCTCCCGAAATTCCCATACACCCGATTCGAGAAGAATCAATTTGCTCATATTCTTCCATAAAATCTAATACTCTTTGACACTCAAAAACACGAAGCCCTGCAAGCGTCTTTCCATAAAGGAGCAATAGACTTGCCAACGAATAACAAGAATTATCAGATGGAGATTGGCGCTTATCGTTTGAGTAGGATCGTTCTCCAAACCCAATTAATTCTGGAGCTATCACGATAAATCCACGTTTCACAAGCTCGATTGCAAAGTCTTTATGTAAGCCTGGATCGCCTTTTCGGCCATTGCCAGACGGATCAAGACCCACAATATCTTTGTTTCCATAGCCATGACCATGCAAGGCTAGAATCGCTGGAGCTTTTTTTCCCTCTAGATTATTAGGAATTAAGACATACATCTGTAACTTCAAACTTGGTAGTGTCGTAATCTCGATACTATACCTAGTATATTGGTCAAACACCATTTGCTTATTTATTGTAGGTTGAAGTGGTACATCACTTTTAAAAGTCCCAATTAACTCTTGAAATTTTGAAGTTAATGACGTTTGCCATTTATCATCATAGGTTTTCGGGTTGCTTTTTACTGTCTCCTGATATAATTCATCTAAAAATGGATGGGTCACCCACATGTTAATCCCCCCACATTAATAAATACGGTTTTAAACATTGCTAGGCTCGTCTATTCGCAAATAATGTGGACTTGCCATTTGTGTTGCATTGCCATCAATATTTCTATTTTCGACTTGGTTTAAAACAACAACGGGTGTGGTATCATGTTGGTTTCTCATTGAAAAATGATCAATATTTACATACTCACTATCCTCAATTTGCAGTCCCGCTCCTTGACGAGTTTCTACACGTACATGGTGGATATCTAAATTTGAAATATACTTTCCGAAAATTCCCGCTCCCGCCATTACTAATTCTTCCTGAACCATATCTGGTTCTCCTCCCTTTTCACTTGGGTCAGGGGTCATTTCAATAGTACAATGATGGATGGAAATATCGTTAATTGGCTTTTCAGGCAGACCGTAAATAAAACCTGCAGCTGCTCTACAATTTTTCGCTGTAATATTACTAATTTGGATATGTTCAATTTCTGGTGTTTTTTCAGTGATTGGCTGTGCATCAAGACTATTCACTGCCGGGTCTTTTTCATTCACGCCATGGCGATAAAATGAATTAATTGCAATTGGACATAATACATCTTCCATATAAATATTGTTCACCAGGATATTTTTCACATAGCCGCCACGTTCACGGTTTGTTTTTATACGTACCCCACGGTCTGTTCCAATAAATGTGCAGTTCGAAATCGTTACATTTTTAATTCCACCGGACATCTCACTTCCGAGAACGATTCCACCATGTCCATGGTGCATGGTACAGTTTGTGACAACCACATTTTCTGTTGGCTTCCCTACTCTTCTTCCGTCTTCATTAATCCCTGATTTTAAAACGAGACAGTCATCTCCAACAGCAAAGTGGCAATCTGAAACGCGCACATTCGAACAAGAATCAACATCAAATCCGTCACCATTTGGAGTGTCTGCTGGATTTTCAAAGGTGACATTATGAACGGTAACATGGTCGCAATAAACGAGATGTGTATTCCAAAATGGTGAATTCTTTAAAGTGACACCGTCTATTGTGACATGCTTACAATTGAGCAATTGTAATAATGGTGGACGTAAAAATTGTGAATCCCATTCAACTAGATTGGTTTCAATGGGCTCCATGAAATCTTGATTTAGTTTGGCAATTCGTTCGGTCGTTTTTGAAGAGTAGGCAGTACTATTTTTACGAAGCTCTCTATTAATCAACCACCATGCTTTCCCTTGCCCATCAAAGGACCCCTCTCCTTTAATTGCAACATTGTGAAGATTTTCTCCAAAAATTAGTGGAGAATACCCATAGCACTCATATCCAGACCAACGTGTTTTAACGGGTTGGTAGCGATCAAATTCATCAAAAAACCTGATTGTTGCACCTGCTTCTAAGTAAAGAGTGATATTGCTTTTTAATACGATTGGTCCTGTTAAATACGTTCCAGCTGGAACAAAGACAGTTCCCCCTCCATTTTCAGCAGCTTGTTTTATTGCCTGAGCAAAAATCTCCGTATGATCCGTACTGTTGTCTCCAATTGCTCCTAATTGTGTGATGTCTAAAAAAGCCATTCTAATCCCTCCAAAAAATCAAATGCGCCTCAGCGTATTTGCGCCCAGACTTTGGGCCCACAGGAAGTGGGTCATAAAGACGTTGCCACAGGATGTGGCGTTTTTAGTCTTTGATCTTACTGCTCGAAAAGTTTCCTTTTAAAATCTGTGGCATCCGCCGAAGGCTATAACATTATTCAGTCGCAGTTTGGCTGAATAATGTTATTTGCTATTTCTCTTGTAATCTATTTTCAACGAGTTCATAAAACTGATCAGAGCCTTTTATCGGGCTTGCTGATTTCCCAGCTAATTTGTGCAATTGCAATCTGATCAAGGTAGCTTGCGTGCCGGCATTCATATCCCCTTCGTATAAACCTTTGCCTAAATGAACGGCAACCGGCATATCTGGATAAAACTCATCAGATTTAACCTGTGCAACATTTGGTGCAGTCGGTGAATGGCCAATTTCTCTTGAAAAACCGCCATCTGGTCGTTTTAGTTTTTCGATATTATCAACCGTAATTTGTATAATCTCTTCAAGTTCGTGTTTGGGAATTTCTAGATTGATATAGGATAATAAATCAATCGGATTCCTGATGTAGCACATATCCTTGGCTATTTCGGTTCGTAAACAGTGAAGAATGCTTTGATACATCTTTTCCACTCGCGGCATTGGTAACCCGAACTTATGGTAGAACGTATGAAGCTTAAAGGTCCCTGAGATTCGGACATACATGCTGCCTTCACCCCAAAGACCTGTTTGTGGATCTTGAATGCTTTCTAAGTACTTTGCAGCAATTTGAATCATTTTTTCCTGTTTCTCTTGGTCCATCTGTCCGATATACATACAAGAAGATGCTAATAAGTCACAACCACGCCAACTATTCACTAAACTAATCCTTTTCCATTTCTTTACGTATTCTTCTTCTGTATTTACGTAATGTGGTGCTTGATTAAGTTCAACAGGTGATGGATATAAAGGTGAACCACCTAAACGGGATAATGAGTTTACTGAATAATTGAAGGCTCTGCTGACCATTACTTCGTCATCTTTCATGTGTGGATTTTCATCTAGGAAAAATCCTGTATCTGAGTCTTGCTTATCTTTGAAAAAAGAAATAAATTTTGCCCGTAATTCTACGGGCATTTTAGTAAGTAATTCATTTCGCGATAAAATGTTTAAGGCTTGGGCAGTTGATTCGATGTCAGGTGTAAAGGAGCTATCAGATACAGAGCTTCTTGCATAATAGAAACCGCCTGTAGTCGGATCATATTGACCTGCCAGCCATTCAAAAAAACCATCAAATAGAGAATCTAATTTCTCAAAAGAATTGGTTAAATCCATCTGCAGCTCACCTTCATATTGTATTTTTTATATAATCCTATTAAACTACTCCTTCATTGAGCCAAGCATAGCTCCCTTTGTGAAGTATTTTTGTAGGAACGGATATACCATTAATACAGGGATTGTTGCGACAACAATGACTGCCATCTTAATAGTAATATCTGGCGGTGGAATATTTGTAAATTCAGAGCTATCGTAGCTAAGACCACTCGCAAGTACAACAATTTGTCTTAATAAAACTTGGATTGGCCATTTTGCTGCATCATTGATATATAGAATTGCATGCATATATGTGTTCCAGTAGGCTACTGCATAGAATAACGATACAGTTGCTAAGGCTGGCTTTGAAATTGGCATAACAATTCTAAATAAAACCCCAAAGTCGTTACAGCCATCAATTTTCGCTGACTCGATTAGTCCTTCTGGTAATCCCATAATGAAACTTCGTAAAATAATCATATTAAAGACATTGATTGTAACTGGCACGATTAATGCCGCATAGCTATCAAGTAAACCCGTGTTTTTAACAATTAAGAAGGTAGGAATCATTCCACCGCTAAATAACATGGTGAATACGAATAAGAACAAGATTTGTCTTCTACCGATTAAGTCTTTACGTGATAACCCATACGCTGTTAGTAGTGTAATGAACATACTCCATAATGTACCGATAAGTGTTACACCAATTGAAACGAATAATGCCCTAAAAATTGTATTTGTTGAGAAAATATATTTATAGGCATCTAAACTAAATACAGTTGGAAATAAGACAAAACGTTTATCCGCTAACTCTGCACTCGTAGTGAACGAGGCTGCGATAACATGGATGAATGGCAGCACCATTGTAAGTGCTATCAAAATAAGCAATAAGTAATTCCCATAACGAAAGATGCGACTTCCAATCTGTTTTTCTCCAACCATACTTTCACTCCCCTTCTTATCTTAATAGATACCTTCTTCTCCAAATTTCTTAGCCATTCTGTTAGCAAAGACCACAAGGATTAAACCAACAAGCCCTTTAAATAAGCCAACTGCTGTACTATAGCTGTATTGACCTTGTAATAATCCAGTTACATATACATACGTATCAAAAATTTCTGCAACACTACGGTTGGATGCATTTAGTAATAGATATACATGCTCGAAACCAAGCTCTAACACATCACCAATTTTTAGGATAAGTAAGACAATGATAACTGGACGGATTGCAGGTATTGTAATATGCCAAATTTGACGTAATTTACTTGCTCCATCCATTTTCGCTGCTTCATATAACCCAGGGTCTACCCCAGAAATAGCCGCTAAGTAAATGATGGTTCCCCAACCAGCACTTTGCCACACAACTTGTGTGATATAAATAGGTCTAAACCAATCGGAGTTCATGAGGAAGTTAACTTTACTTAAGCCCAAACTTACTAGTAGTTCATTGATTAATCCACCGTCCATTGTTAATAGAACAAAGCTGATCGAAACAATAATTACCCAGCTCATGAAGTGTGGAATATAGATCAGTGACTGTATTGTTCTTTTAAAGAAAAGATTTTTAACTTCATTTAGCATTAATGCCAGAACGATCGGGATTGGAAACGCTATAAAAATATGCAATCCAAAAAGGACAAGTGTATTTCGTAATATCATCCAAAAATCTGAATCCGAGAACAAGCGAATAAAGTGTTCAAACCCTACCCATTCACTTCCTAAAATCCCTTGATATGGTTTGTAATTTTGAAATGAGATCACTAGACCAAGCATTGGAACATATTTGTAAATAAGTAAAAACAGTAAGCCTGGAAGGATCATCAAATATAATAGTTTATTTTTAAATATCCGCCTTTTTATTTCGGCTTTAAAGCTCCGTTGCAAATCATGATTAACAACTGTCTTTTGTGTCGTTAGATCTGTTTGGCTATTTTGTTCAATAACTGTTTCTGATTTCACTTTCATCATCCCTTTCATCTCTTATTTGCAATCGCTTATGTTTTCGCTTTTAAAGGTTTTTCAAAAGCAAATACAATAGGAGTTGTTCATGTTACCGATATGAATAAAACCTTATACATGTATTTTCTAAATTCTTTTACATATCGTAAATAATCAAAGTTTCATATACCGGCTAGAATGTGGTAGTTTAGGAGACTTTGTCCGCTTATCTTAGATTATGATTATATCGTCCACTTCTATTTTTCGTAAAAAATGATTGATTATTTGTAACCAAATATGGAATGAACCATTGTACTACCGCTAATCCAAAGAGTACAAATGGAATACTATCTGCTTCAATGCCATTTACAAAAGTTAAGAAAATGATTATCCCAAAACCTCTACCTAAATTAATAATCGTTTCTCGCAAAACAACTGCTTCTGTTCTAAAATTTGATTTTAATGGAAGCTGTCCAATCATGTTATAGTAAAAAGCTTCATATGAATTCCCTTGCAGAGGCTTAAAAATAGAATAAATGGACATAAACAAAATGACCGTTAAAGCTGATAAATCTGCAAGTAAAAAAACAGTGGATAAAGTAAAGCCTGCAGCTGAGAGCAGCAAATACTTTACAGTCCCTTCAGACTGCGCAAACCTTGAAATAAAATAACTTGAAATAATCGATAATGACAAGAAAACGATATTTAAATTAGCCACTGTCTGTTCTTTAAGAAAGATTTCATATAATAAAATAGATGGAATAAACGATAAAATTCCGTGCGGGAACCCTAAAATAAACCATCCAACCATAGATTTCTTAAACAATGGTTCCCTTTTTAAAATTAATGGGAGGTACTTCATGTAATAGGATGTATGATGGTTCTCCTCTTTTTTTAGCTTCATGCTTCCAATTGCTGCAATCGCAAACATGACGAAAGCTGCACCGAAGACAATCATATAACCTTGGAATCCTGAGTATAAACCGATGATAAACCCCGCAATAGCTGGTCCCGAAAGATTTGTACCATTCATGACAATCGTATTTAATCCTAAAACCCGAAGACGGTTTTGATCTGTTGAAACTTCATGGACAATTGTGAAATACCCTAACCAATATAAGGCCTGGGAAATACCTTTCATAATTGCAAAAATAAGATAAAATGTCACAATTTCTTCTTGGGCTATTAAAATAAAAAGATAAAAGAAAGCTGTAATAAAGATACCTAATCGATATGAGAGCAGCTTTCCTTTCCGTTTTGCGAATTTACCAATCGAGAATGTTGTAAAAGCCTGGGCAAGTAGCGCCACTAAATTGAAGACAGCATTTATAAATAAGCTGTTTGTTAATCTCCATAAATAGATATTGAGAAAGATTAAAGACATAGAATTTCCGAATTGGTAAATGGCATGGTTTACAAGGGAAATGACAGCCTGCTGATTTAATCTTCTCGCCTTGTCAATTTGGAACATAAGGACACATCCCTAATATAAAAAATGGTAATCATATGAAATAAAATAAAAGGCTGTATTGGACAGCCTTTTATTCTACGTTCAGAGCACGATGATTATTTAGACTTTTTATAAGACTCGTTAAATTCCTTAATTACATCGTCTCCACCAGACTTCTTCCAATCGTTAACGACTTTTTCAAAGCCTGCTTTATCCAGATCTCCTAAAATATACTGATAAGTTGCATCAGTGATTTTTTGGTTAAGAAGCTCACCTTTTTCAGCAAAAGTTGATGAGTCAAGTGCAACTGTTGGGTCATGAATCAAGTAATTTTCATTATCGATAATGAGGTTTTCTGCTTTTTCCTTAGCAGGTAATGTAAATACTCCATCATATCTACCGTTTGTTTTAATTTCGCCAATTTCAAGTGCCTGATATGGCTTCACATCACGGTTTGTCAAATCTTGATCCTCAGATGCTAACGCTCTGCCATCTTGTACTTCATAGTGCTCGCCTTCAATTCCCCAGAAAATGAGGTTAGACAGTTCCGGAGTCATTAATTTATCAAAGAAACCAAGAATACCTTTTAACTGTTCTTCAGTTTTTACAGCTGATTTAGGGAATAACACAACGTTTCCATAACCAGGGATTGCCCATACGCCAAAATCATTATTCGGTCCATGAATGTTATTGTGCACATCATATTCAATGTCAGGGTTTAATTGAACCGCATCCTTATGAAGGCTCACCACGTCAGCCATTGAACCGATATACATACCAGCAGTACCATTTTTAAAGAATGCTTGTTGATCTTCTTTACTTGTTACTGGGAAGTCTTGGTTAATATATCCGTTATCTCGTAGGTCTTTAAAGTAATCCATTGTGTCGTAAAACTCGTCAAACATAAATCTTGGTTGTAATTCCCCATCTTTTTCACCCCATTGATTCGGAGTTCCAAACCAAGATGCTACTGTATCAAAAGCACCATATGCTAAATCAGCGCGATCAGTAAGTCCAAATGTATCATTTTTGCCGTTTCCATCTGGATCTTGTTCTGTAAATGCTTTAGCCATTGCGTAAATATCTTCCGTCGTTTCAGGAGTACCTAGACCTAATTTATCAGCCCAATCTTTTCTATAAATTAGACCTTGACGTGATAATGGTCTTCCTTGATATAAGGAATAAATTTTTCCGTCAACTGCTGTGTTTGCTAAAATTTGCTCATTCAATTTGCTTAAGTTAGGAAACTCATCTAAAAATGGTCCGATTTCCCAAAACTGTCCGTCGCGAATTGCTTCTTTAAATTGAATGAAAGTTGTTTGGTTTTTCAAGAATACCGCTTCTGGTAAAGTTTCTGTTGCAAATGCCGTGTTCAGTTTTTCCTCATAGCTTGTATCCGGAGTCCACTGAATCTTTAGATCAACACCTGTTTTTTCCTCTAACAGCACTTCAATTTTGTCAGATGGCACTTCAGGTGTATGAAGGTTAGCCATAATCGTAAAGCTAACTTTCTCCTCCTTTTGTTCTTTCGGCTTGTCAGAATTTTTATCGCCTGAAGCGCTTTCATTTGAACAAGCAGCAAGGCCTCCTACCCCTAGCATCAAAGCAAGGGATAAGCCTAAAAATTTCTTCTTACTTTTCTTCAAAGTAATTCCCCCTATTTATTTTTTTGTGGTGCACCTTAAATTTATCTCCATGGTATGATGATGTGAATAATCAAATTCTCACATATCCCTCCAACACAGAGTTTGAAAGCACTTTCAAAGATGGTTGTAAGAAAATGATTATCATATTTACAAAACGTTTTGACTCTTTAGCTAAGGGGATTTCTTAAAGGGTGAAGACAAAATATATGCCTTCACCCTATTAGAAGAATCATACCTAGTTTAGTTTTTGATACGCCTCATTAAATTCTTTAATTACGTCATCGCCACCTGATTTCTTCCAATCTGAAATTGCTTTTTCGAATCCAGCTTTGTCGAGATCACCGAGAATATATTGATAGGTTGCATCATGAATTTTCTGGTTCAAGAGTTCGCCTCTTTCTGCAAATGTTGCAGAATCCAGCGGAACTGTTGGGTCATGAATTAAGTAATTTTCATTGTCTAAAATTAATTCTTCAGCCTTTTCCTTAGCTGGCAATGTGAATACACCTTCATATCTGCCATTTGTCTGAGGTTCTCCGATTTCAAGGGACTGATAAGGTTTTACCTCTCTAGTTGTTAAATCAGTATCTTCTGAGGCAAGTGCTCTTTCCTCTTGAACTGTGTAATGTTCTCCTTCAATTCCCCAGAATATTAAGTTCGCAATTTCTGGAGTTGCAAGTTTGTCAAAGAAACCTAGAATTTCTTTTAATTGTTCTTCTGATTTAACAGCCGTTTTAGGGAATAAGACGACATTTCCGTAGCCTGGGATTGCCCATATCCCATATTCACCATTTGGCCCGACGATTTTATTCTGAACATCAAACTCGATATCTGGATTCAGTGTTACTGCATCCTTATGAATACTTACTACATCGGCCATTGATCCGATGTACATACCAGCGGTTCCATTTTTAAAGAATGCTTGCTGATCTTCTTTGCTTGTAACAGGGAAGTCCTGGTTGATATAACCTTTATCACGTAGCTTTTTAATATAATCCATTGTTTCGATATACGTATCAAACATAAATTCCGGAAGAAGTTGTCCGTCTTTTTCACCCCAGCCGTTTGGAGTTCCTAACCAAGATGCTACTGTTTTGAATGCACCATAAGAAAGATCTGCACGGTCAGTAATTCCAAATGTGTCAACCTTGCCGTTTCCATCTGGGTCATCCTCTGTAAACGCTCTTGCCATTTCATACACATCGTCAATTGATTTTGGCGCTTCTAAGCCTAAATGATCGGCCCAATCTTTACGATAAATTAGCCCTTGTCGGGATAATGGTCTGCCTTGGTATAACGCATAAATCTTACCATCAACAGCTGTGTTTTCTAAAATTTGTTCATTTAGCTTACCCAGGTTCGGGAATTCTTCTAAATATGGTCCGATTTCCCAGAACTGGTCATCGCGAATTGCCTCTTTAAATTGAATAAATGTTGTTTGGTTCTTTAGGAATACTGCTTCTGCCAAGGTTTCTGTTGCAAAAGCTGTGTTTAACTTTTCTTCGTAGCTCGTATCTGGTGTCCATTGAATCGTTAATTCAACACCTGTTTTTTCTTCAAGTAGCTTTTCAATTTTTTCAGATGGTACCTCTGGAGTATAAAGATTTGCCATTATTGTAAAACTCGTTTTCCCATCTGGATCTGTTTGTTTAGATGCATCAGAGCTTGCACAACCAACAAGTCCACCAGCTCCAAGCATGAATGCAAGGGATATCCCTAAAAGTTTCCTTTTACTATTCTTCAAAACTAAATACCTCCTAATCGTATTCTTTATTACCTCCTAATCTAGTTCACTTTCATAGTTCCGTAAATAATCAAAATCTTAGATACTCTTATTATACAAGGGTTTGTCAACGTTTACGAGATTGGATTATAAGAAACTGATTACCCATTTATAGGATAAAAATATTATTCTAGTCTAAATATTTTATATACAAATAATAAAAAAGTAGCCACAATCAAAACATTGAGACTACCTTCCACTTCTTATTCCATTTCTTTAAAGGCTAAATCTGCTAGCTTAGTAATTGTCATATCATCCATTGGAGGATTGTGAAGCCCCGCTCTTACATCACGATAGTATCGTTGCAGTGGATTTGATTTGTGGAGACTTTTCGCACCGACGATTCGCATAGCTTTATCGACTACAGAAATGGCACTGTTTGTAGCAATATATTTAGCAAGACCTAATTCTGGTCCAAGTTGACTACGGTCAATTGTCCGGTCCCATTTGTCAGCAATCGAGTACAAAACATGACGAGCCTGTAGTAGCTCTGCTTCCATTTCCCCTACAATACGCCCGACACTTGGTATAGTTCTTATCGGACCTTTTATACTATTTGGCGAGTATTCATTTGCAAATTTCACTGCATAATTTCTAGCTGCAATTGCAATTCCTAAGTAACATGCCGGGATGTGTAGCATCCAACCACTCGGGATTGCTTTTAAATCAGGGGTTAATAATTCAACGAAATCATTTTCTTCAAGTTCTACATTGGATAAAACTAAATCATGACTTCCTGTCCCCCGCATAGATATGGTGTTCCAGGTTTCTTCTATTTCAACTCCAGCTTTTGATCGTTCGACCAAAAACTCACCAACCTGATCTGTTCCTTCTATAGAAGCAATCACACCAATATAATCAAGGATAGGAACCATGGTTGTAAAAGACTTTCTACCTGAAAGAATCCATTTATTCCCTTCCTTTTTTGCAGTAGTTTGAGGCTGCCCGCCTCTAGTGGGGCTGCCCGTTTGAGGTTCTGTTGCAGCACGATTGTATAATGCTCCTTGTAGAACCTGTTGTGCATAAAATGAAAGTTTTTCTTCGCTCCAACGCTTTTTCTCGAATAAATCCATCGTTGCGCCAAGATGCCATCCAATTGACAAAGCAGTTGAGCCATCCCCTACAGCCAGTGTTTCCTGCAGCAATACAAAATCATACAAGGAAAGACCCTCTTCCCCACCATATTCCTTTGGTAAAGAAAGACTCGTATAGCCTGACTTTTTTAATTCCTCAATATTTAATGTAGGAAATTCACCTGATTCATCATACTTCTCAGCTCTCTCGTTAAATCTGTCTGCTAATTCTCTTGCCATCTTATATAAATGTTCTTGCTTCTCTGTTTTTATAAATGAAATGGGCATTTTCACCTCTCCTTTTCGAATACCTTTAATAATTCAATATTAATATTATACTATTCCTATTTGAATTATTAAAAATAGATGCCCCAACCAAAATGACGCCTCATAAGATATTGATTATTTTACCTAAAGAAAAAGCTAGGCAAAACAGGAATAACTGTTTTACCTAGCTTTTCAACTTAGTCTTGGTCATTTTTATCTTCATCTTCTTTGTGCTTTTTATGATGATGCATCGGTATGTATCCATGCTCTTTAGTTTTCTGATAATGTTCATCTAAAAAGTTAAGCTTTTTATCGGCTTTCTCTTTTGGAAGAACACCAAATTCAACGTACTTGTTAATAATCTCTTTTTTGGTTTCAAGTAACTCAAGATAGAGCTCATCAAGCTCTTGTTTCTGCTTGTCAGTAAGCTCTACTTTTGGCTTCTCTGCATCTTTTTCCATTTCGGCATTTACTTGGACTCCTCCTAATAGAAAGAAGCTTACCAGTAAAACAATTCCTGCCATTCTTTTCATATAAATACTTCCTTTCCTCGTTATGTACAAAATTCATTTTTAGTATCCATTATTATCCAAGTTTTATGCATTTCATTTTAATTGCAAAAGGCGGCCTTGATGGCCACCTTTTCTAAGAAGCTTTTTCTTTTTCCTTTATTGACTGTGCTTTTGTTTTCTTCATCTTTGTTCCAATTAGCACAACAGCGATGATCACTATTGCTTCGAACGTATATTTGAGCCATGGATTATCAAAGAAATCCTGTAGGAACGGTTCTCCTACAATCATTTTTGCTGCTGTCCAGGAAAGAATGGCTGCCCCGATTGTAACAATGATTGGAAAACGATCAATTAATTTGATAAACAGCGTGCTTCCCCAAACCATGATCGGAACGGAAATAACTAACCCAGTGATAACTAATGCAAAACTACCATGGGCAGCACCCGCGACTCCTAGAACGTTATCAAGTCCCATTAACGCATCAGCTACAATAATTGTTCTTATAGCTGCCGCAAAGGAGCCTTTGGCTTCTATTTCATGGTCATCTTGTTCATCTGTAAGGAGCTTGAAAGCAATCCATATTAGAAGGATTCCGCCAATAAGGTGTAATCCCGGAAGCTCAAGGAGCCATACTACAGCTAATGTTGCCGCCGCACGAATTACAATTGCTCCAACAGTTCCCCAGATAATTGCCTTTTTTTGCAGTTCCTTTGGTAAATTTCTTGCGGCTAAACCGATTACAATCGCATTGTCGCCCGCTAAGACGAGATCAATTACTACAATTGCAAGTAGAGCTGAAAAAAACTCTGCTGAAAACAATTCCATAAGTAATTCACCTCAAAAATAGGTTTCCCTAAATTACATTTATCTTTTATCTAAATGTTCATTAATTATTGGTATCATTGTTGGAAAAATATATTATAATCGATACAATGATTCATCCACTCAACATATAGTACTAGTAGAATATTTTTTCCTTGAGGAAATGGGGAGTATATTAATGAAGAAGCTAATTCCATTTGGTTACTTTGCATCAATTGTATTAATTTTATCTGGCGTACTTTACTTTTTTGCAGCGAATTGGCCAGATTTTACACGATTTGAAAAAGTTACTCTTGCTGTTGCTGCAATGCTTTTATTTTATTTATTATCGGTCCTTTCCACAAAACTACTATCACATCAAGTATTTTTAGGGAAATGGCTCTTGGTTGCAGGTGCGGTTTCCTTCGGGCTATGCGTTGCATTAGTTGGTCAAATTTACAACTCTCATGCAGATAGTTATGTACTCTTTGTTGTTTGGTTAATACCTGCGTTTCTGCTTGCAATAACAACAAGGTATGCACCTTTGTCTATTTTAAGCTTTGTTCTTTTTCATCTAGCCTATTGGTTCTATATGAATCCCTCATCATATTTTATCGTTCGCACAGATTTTCAGGAGTGGCTCATATTTTTAGTTGTTGCTGTTGTTAATTTAATCCTTTTTATTGTTACATTTACACGATATTTCGGGAATAAGGTCATTCATTACATGTCCTATACCATGACACATATTATGTTAATCGGAATGAGTATTTTCGAATTGTATGAACCATATAGTGGTTGGACAAATGTACTGTACATTGCTTTTGCTGTTATTTCCTATTTCTATCTTGTAACAAAGAAAATTGATAAATATATTTCGATTATCTTATTCACGATGGTTAGCCTTTACGTATGTACAAAAATCGTTGAAATCCCGTTTTTATTTGGGGATGCAATTGGATATCTTGGATTGCAAATAATAGGCTCAATTGTCTCGGTTGCCCTTATTATTGGTGGAGTTCTGCTGGCAAGACATCTATCGTCTAAGCATGCAGAAACTCCAATTAGTCAGGCTATGAAAGGCATCTTAATTGTTATTGTCACACTTATAGGGTCTTTCATGTTTTCGATTAGCTTCGGAGGAGTACTCTTCCTGCTTTTCTCTAGTTATTATCCTACTGTCATTTTGAGTATCTTATTTATAAGTGTAGGTTTATTTGTGAAAAAGCTTGGACCCTATGTAAGAAATACGTTGCTGTTTATCGGTTTCTTCTCAGGTCTACTAGAAGCATTTTTCCTTTCGACGCAGGTCACGATTTTCTTCTTAATCGTATCGGTCATGGTTACATTTATCATGAAGGATGGAATGATTCGATTCCTTAGCTACTCAACAATGATTGGCTGTTCCTTGAATCTTATCTTGGATGAATTGGGACTATGGGCACACTCTGAGGTTGTCATAATAGGTTTTGCTCTGCTAAACGCAATTATCTATTATTTTGTTCGATTCGAAGCTAAATTAAAAAGAATTAGTTCTTTCTATGCTCTGCTCTTTTTCTACGCACTCACTTTTTTAGATAATTTGTTATGGCAAGAAATTTTATATAGTCTCGTGTTTTTTATCATTACCACATCATTAGTCCTTTTCTTCTCACGAAATGATGATATTTTTATGTTTCGAATGACACTTGTTTTCTGGATTGCATTATTTATATCAACTTATTATGATCTTGTTTGGTCACTGGTACACAAATCTCTATCACTTCTAATTATCGGGCTTGTCTTCTTTATGGTCACCCAATTCTTTGATCGAAGGTCCGGTGTTAAAGAAATAAATAATGAGAAGTTTTTTACAAAGAAGCAGTGGAGTCTGATTGGACTTATACTCCTTCTCCAAATAGGCTTTTTGGGTTACCAAATCGGAAGCAACGAATCACTTTTGAAAAATGGAAAAGAAATTACACTCGAATTGGCACCTGTGGACCCACGTTCAGTCATGCAGGGAGACTATGTTATTTTACGTTATGAAATTGCAGAAGTGAATGAACTTAAAAATGTCCATTCTGGAAATCGGGTTTACATCCTCGCAAAAGAAGATAAGGATGGGATTTATCAACGTGAGGAGATCCTCACCTCTATTGACCCTAAAAAATATCAACTCGCCGAAGATGAAGTGCTGATTGCCGGTAAGTACAATGGCTATAATGAAGTTATCCTCGGGATTGAAAGCTATTTTGTAAAAGAAGGAACTGGTTTAGATTTACAGCGTGATGCCAAGTTCGCTAAGGTAAAGATATCGAAAAACGGAAATGCATTGCTTGAAACCATCTATTAAGGGGCCAATGGGCCTCTTTTTTTGATGGAAATAACAATAAAAAACCAATTAATCATGATATAATTTAGTGTAGTACAAAGAGGGGAGATTGGGGATATGTTACATAATCTATATGATGCTTTAGAAAATAAGTACTCTGAAATGGTTGATATTCGCCGTTATTTACATCAACACCCAGAAGTTTCATTTAAAGAATATAAAACAGCAGAATATATCACAAATTATTATAAAAATATGGGTGTAGAGGTTCGCACAAATGTTGGCGGCAATGGAATTGTTGCCAAAATTCACGGTAACAAGAAAGGACCCACTGTTGCACTAAGAGCCGATTTTGATGCACTTCCGATTCAGGATGAGAAGGATGTTCCTTATAAATCAACAGTCCCTGGTGTTATGCATGCTTGTGGCCATGATGGACATACTGCCACATTGCTTGTACTTGCGAAAACTCTTCATGAAATGAGGGAGCAACTTGCAGGAACTGTTGTCCTTATCCACCAACATGCAGAAGAATTCGCACCGGGTGGTGCCATTGCCATGATTGAGGATGGCTGTCTTGAAGGGGTAGACGTCATTTTCGGAACACATTTATGGGCAACAACACCAACAGGAAGTATCGAATACCGTGTTGGTCCAATCATGGCTGCTGCTGACCGATTTGAGATTAAGGTTCAAGGATCTGGCGGGCACGGGGCACATCCACATACAACGAAGGATGCAATTGTTATCGGATCCCAGCTTGTAATGAATTTACAGCAAATTGTGAGCAGACGAGTTGATCCGATTGAATCCGCAGTCGTAACACTTGGCTCATTCGTTGCAGAAAATCCATTTAATGTGATAGCAGACTCAGCTAAACTTGAGGGAACCGTAAGGACATTTAGTGAAGATGTTCGAACTCAAATCGAGCTAGAAATTGAGCGAATTGTAAAAGGAACTTGTATCGCATCTGATTCCTCATATACATATGCATTCCACCGTGGCTACCCTGCTGTTGTCAATCATAAAGAACAAACTGATTTTCTTGTGGAGGCAGCCGAGAATGTCCCAGGTGTTGTGAAAGTAAACGAAACAGCACCTCAAATGGGTGGCGAGGATTTCGCTTATTATTTACAGCATGTGCCTGGAACCTTTTTCTTTACAGGAGCGATGCCAGTTGACGAAACAAATGCTTATCCACACCATCATCCTAAATTTGATATTGATGAAAAAGCGATGCTTATTGCGGCAAAAACATTAGGCACTGCAACCTTAAAATATTTATCCCGCATTAACGGACAGTAATCCCCCACCTTTAAGGTTAGGGAAACTGTCCGTAAAAGCCCGATTGGTTCAACTAACAATCCGTGGGGAATGAAGAACCCCCACTGATTGAAGTTTCACTTTATCGATTGAAAAATCAGAAGAAGCTACAGTATAAATAGGGATTGTAGAACAAATGCTGATGCCTTCCGGCTTAAGTATGTACCGCTTAACAACTATTGCGGTACATACTTTTTTGTTTTCGGCTCGAGTTATGTACCGCTAAACCTTTCTTGCGGTACATACTTACAGATTTTCGGCTCGAGTTATGTACCTCTAAACCTTTCTTGCGGTACATACTTACAGATTTTCGGCTCGAGTTATGTACCTCTAAACCCTTCTTGCGGTACATACTTACAGATTTTCGACTCAAGCATGTACCGCTAAACTCTTCTTGCGGTACATACTTACATATTTTCGACTCAATCATGTACCGCTAAACTCTTCTTGCGGTACATACTTACATATTTTCGACTCAAGCATGTACCGCAAAGACACAACCTAATCAATCATCAAAAAACGCAAGGAATACTGTACTGTCTTCACAGCATCATCCTTGCGTTTTCTTTATTTTAATATTCGTAATCGATAACAATTTTTCGCGGTTTCACCTAAATGATCAAGAAGATTATAATTTGCATAGGCACCAACGACAGCACCTATGCCTGGAAGTAATTGAAGCATTTTCACGAAATCAATATAATCTCGATACTCCTGCTGGAACACTCGCCAGTCCAATTCCACTAATTTATGCTTTTCTTCCTCCCAATTCTCAATAATTGCTAATGTTCTCTTTTTATGCGCATCACTTGAGAAGGCAAGCTGGAAGACCTGCAATACGAAAAGGCGTTCCTCATAGTTTTTTGTATCAAACCCATGAATGGCGGCCACTTCAAATAAGAACTTCATTTTTATTGAGAGAAGCAGTGGGAAATCAGCCAAGGATAATAAAAATCCTCCTGCTCCAGTTCCAGCTCCTTCTGCCGCGGCAGTACGTCTATATACGGTTAACTTATCTTCAATCAATTTTTCTTTAACCTGCAATGCCATTCCTTCAGGATAGTTTCCCTTAGTTGTATATTCCGAACCAACTAAAGTAGCCTGAACCATTTTTTTAATACTTTCCGTAATGACTGTATGGGCTTTATCAGGTATCAGTTGATTTACTTTTGTTTGTGCTTTTTTCGATACACGTTGAAGCATATTTGACTTTTTAATCAGCTTTTTACGCCATTGAAATAATTCCTCTTCCACCGTCAACAAATACGAATCGTTCATGCATCTCTACCCTTCTTTTCGTTTAGTATTTCTACGTGTAAACAAAGAAAAGGTTTCATTTATTAGCCATACTTTCGGTCAAGCTTACGTACCTTCCTTTTTGTATAAATAAATACAAATAGATAGACAAACACAAGTCCTGCTATCAATAATATGAACGTTGTCGTAGTTTTTGCGGTTATTAGCAAAATTACGGTAAATATAACAGATTGAACGACAAGTAGTTGAAATAAAAACTGTAAATAAGAAGCTAACTTGATTTCCTCGCTTATTGGGTATAATCGAACCCAGATTTTTAAGCTATGGTGTCTCCATAATGTAATGAGTTGGTAACCTGTTAAGTAAAGAAATAATATCATGACAAAGGCTTTTCCATATTCAAATGGGACGAAGTAAATGATTAATCCTCCAATAATCGTTAGCCTTACATACATACCCAAATAGTCACTTGTCCGTAAAAATGTACGTGTGTAAAGATAGCGGAATGTGTTCTTCTTAGAGTATGAGATAAATCCTGTAACCCAGTTAAGCCATGCCCTCTTTTTTACTCGTTCCTTTAGTTTCGGAACATCCGTAAACAAATTCGCGATCCGGTAAAAGGTCAGCATTCGTTTTGATTCTAACTCGATTAATGTATTCCATTTTAGCCCCTTTTTTTCAACTGCCTTTTGAAAATAAAGGAGTAAGCCAATCATGATGACTGCAATACTACCGATAAAAAGAATCGATGCGCCGGAAAATAATAAATACATCAAAACGATATTTAAGAACAGCCTGATCACGATGTCTGTGTAATAAGTCGAGCTTTCCGTGTAATGTTGCGTAAACCATGTCATAAGGAGGTTCCATGCTTTAGCCAATAATACAATGATAAAAATCGCTGCTAAAGACGAAAAGGTTTTATCTGTAACTGCAAGATACAATGGTGCTGACACCGCAAATACAATCAACAATAAATAAATTTGAGAAAACAGACTGTACCAAAATGCCTTTTGAAAATAGGGACTTAGCTTCTTTTCAACCGGCAATAAGAAAACAAGGTCAGGCTCTTTCACCAAGGTTTGAATACGACTACTTGTTAAAATGAGTCCTAAAACAAGCGCAATGATAATGGCATACGGAAAATCCTTTGGAACATCCTGCAGCCAAAAATTATAATAGTATGCTCCTCCTCCTCCTAAAAAGAGGAGAGCAATCAATAAATGGTCATTTAACATATAACGTAAATAACGGCTGATTTCCTTAAAATGCTGGATTTGACGCTTACTCCATAATTCTTTGATATCAATCATTTTCTTCTTCCTTTGTTAGGCTGATATATATATCATCAAGTGTAGCGTTCTTCATTTTAAATTGCTGCCTGAGATCTTCTAATGTTCCAGAAGCTTTTACTTTCCCGTTATGTAAAATGATAAAGGAATCACAATATCTTTCAGCTGTCGCTAAAATATGGGTCGACATTAAAATACCTGCTCCTTGATTCTTCATTTTGTTCATTAATTCTAATAAGGATTGAATACCAAGGGGATCTAATCCAACAAATGGCTCATCAATAATGTAAAGGTCGGGCTCAACAAGAAAGGCACACATAATCATCACCTTTTGCTTCATTCCCTTTGAAAAATGGGAAGGAAAGAACTTCACCTTTTTTTCCATTCGAAATTCTTTTAATAAGGGTTGTACTCTTTCTTCAAAAACTTTTTTATCTAACCCATAAGCCATTGCGGTTAATTCTAGATGCTCATAGAGGGTCAATTCATCATAAAGAATCGGTGTTTCAGGAATAAAACTAAACATAGATCGGTAAGCTTCCATATCCTCTTGAATCGTTTTTCCATTGATTCGAATGGACCCTTTTTTCGGCTCCATTAGACCAATGGTATGCTTAATTGTCGTACTTTTCCCTGCACCGTTTAAACCGATTAATCCTACAATTTCACTTTGTTTGACTTGGAAGGAAACATCTTTTAGAACTGGATTTTGTGTATATCCACCTGTTAGATTTTTTATCTCTAATAGTGCCATGTAAAGCTCCCTTCTTACCATTTATATTTCTTTATATCATATCAAAATTTGCTAATTTTACATAGTTAAAAAGTTTGTATAAACGTTTGAGAATGAGCCATACTAATTTTTGAAGAGGGCAAGAAAAAAGCCTTGATGTTAATCATCTACCTGGAATGAGGTGTTTGTTAAAGACAATATCCTTGTTTTAGACGACAGCTTTTTACACCTGTTATAAGGGGATGGTTACTTTGGGAAATGTGAGGGAAAAGTGAGTTCGAAACAAATGACCAAATAGCAAAATAACATTATTTTGTAAATGAGGTGTTTGTTAAAGGCTACCTAGTCGAAATATAAGTCGTAAAAAAACTTATATATAAAAGACAAGGGGATGGTCCGCTTGAACCACGGATTTGACTCACTCCATTAGATAAAGACTTTCATTCCTAAAAAAATGAGGTGTTTATCGCAGATACCGTAAACCTTTTAACTTAAGCCTTCTTCGAGAACAGGATGCATCCTTTGCGATCGCATCCTGTTTCTTCGTTCGAATTATTGTGGACATGAAAATTTTTACATCTTTGAAGCCTATGATAAAATATTATTTATTAAGTGAATTTTGAAAGGAATGGACATAAATGAGTGATTGTATTTTTTGCAAAATTATCAAAGGAGATATCCCAAGTGCTAAAGTATTCGAAAATGAACATGTATATGCCTTCTTAGACCTCAGTCAGGTTTCAAAAGGCCATACACTTGTCATCCCAAAAGTACATAAAGAAAACGTATTCGAATTAACACCTGAAACCGCCCAACAAATCTTTGAAGTTGTTCCATCCATTGCAAATGCAATCAAAAAAGAATTCAATCCAATCGGGATGAACCTTTTACAAAATAATGGTGAACAGGCTGGACAATCTGTCTTCCACTTCCATCTTCACCTCATTCCACGTTATGGAAAAGGCGATGGATTTGGCATCGTATGGAAGTCACATGAAAATCAATATACAGGTGATGATTTACAAAATATCGCTTCATCGATATCAAAAGCAATCCAAAATTAACCGTTACGGGCAAGACTTCACGTCTTGTCTTTTTTTGCGTAATTTCGATATTTTTCGAAAAAATCCACTCTTTTTTTCCCGAAAACGTGATAAGATAGCTTTATTCAACTAAAGCAAAAAGAAAAGCGCAAGGCGCCCGGATTGGGGAACATCGACTAACTACCGCCACGTCCTGTGGCGAACGTCGATGTCAGCACTTCCTCGAAAATGCTATGCATTTTCTTCGTGCGATGATTATGCTCCCGAAGCCTTTCTTGTCCTGTGCAAGTCAAGCATAAGACGAGCGCTGACAGAAGGTGACTTCTACCTTCAGAAGCGATTGGCTAGACCATAGAGCCGATGGCGCCTGTAGCTAGACACAAAAAAATTGGAGGAATCAACAATGCAACGAGCTTACAATTTTAATGCTGGTCCTTCTGCTTTGCCACTAGAAGTCTTAAAGCGGGCACAAGCTGAACTGCTCAATTTCAAAGGAACCGGCATGTCTGTTATGGAATTAAGCCATCGCAGTAAGGAATATGACCATGTTCATCAACAAGCCATTTCTGATTTACGTTCCCTATTACGTATTCCAGATGATTACCAGGTGTTGTTTTTACAAGGAGGCGCTAGCCTACAATTTTCAATGATTCCAATGAATTTTTTAACACCGGGTAAAACAGCTGACTACATATTAACTGGTTCTTGGTCTCAAAAAGCACTTGATGAGGCAAACAAATTAGGCGAAACAAATATAATTGCATCTAGTAAAGAAGAAAAATACAACTACATCCCTGAAATAGACATAAACAACCATTCTACCAACTCTGCTTATGTTCACATTACATCTAACAATACAATTTATGGAACGCAATGGGAAAAGTATCCGGCCTTTACGAATGTTCCATTAATTGCAGATATGTCTAGTGACATTTTATGCAGAGAAATCAATGTAGAACAGTTTGGGATGATCTATGCAGGTGCACAAAAAAATCTAGGTCCTTCTGGAGTAACTGTTGCAATCATTAAGGATTCCTTATTAAATCAAGGCAATAGCAATCTACCAACCATGTTGGATTACAATACTCATGTTAAATCAGATTCTCTTTATAATACGCCACCAACTTTTTCAATTTACATGCTATCACTTGTACTTGAATGGGTAAAAGAACAAGGTGGAGTGCCTGCAATTGAAGCAAAAAACAATGAAAAAGCAGCACTTTTATACCAAACAATTGACGAATCAGATGGTTTCTATAAAGCTCATGCCAAAAAAGGCAGTCGTTCCATTATGAACGTATCCTACACACTTCCGAGTGATGAGATTACGAAAAAGTTTTTAGCCCAAGCGAAGGAAAAAGGTTTTGTTGGTTTAAGTGGACATCGCTCAATCGGTGGCTGCCGTGCATCCATCTACAATGCGATACCATACGAATCTGTTGAAGCACTTGCTTCATTTATGAAGGCCTTTAAATCAGAAAATTAAAACTTTGAAATAGGTTAATAGTCTGATATAATGAAAGATAAGATTTTCGCGATAGGCAATGAGTGCACTATTGGAAAATCCAAAAAATATAGCTTAGTAAAGCTGAGGAGAGATGAGAAATGAATACAAAGGTTTTAGTACTATTATCATTATTAATTGGAATGGGTGCTGTTCTACATGCGGTAATGCCACCGATATACCTTGGAATGAAGCCTGACTTATTATTGGTCATGATGTTTTTAGGAATTATCCTATTTCCAGAAAAGAAATATGTATTGCTTGTTGCACTTGTCGCTGGTGTAATTTCAGCATTGACAACTGGTTTCCCAGGTGGCCAAATTGCGAGCCCATTCGATAAGGTAATTTCAGCATTCGTATTCTATGGTATTTTCATTGCTGCTAGAAAGTATACCAAGTCATTAGTCATGATATGTGCAGTCACTGCTGTAGGAATTCTAGTTTCTGGCATTGTTTTCTTGAGTGTTGCACTTATCGTTGCTGGTCTTCCTGGAACATTTATCGGATTGTTCCTAGGTGTAGTCCTTCCAACAACGGTAATGGGTATAATAGCAATGGCTATTATTTATCCAATTGCACAACAAATCATAAAACGTACAAATTTTACAGTAAGTGCATAATCAAATTTTTTACTGGGTGTTCGACACATTAGTCGCGCACCCTTTTTTTAATTCTAGTGATATCTATTCAAATTTCATCATATAGTAGAAGTAAAAAGTGGGACAAGGAGTGGATTGAGATGTTATCAGTACCGTGGTTTGTATATGTGGCGTTATTTGGAGTTCTTTTTAGTGCATATATGGTGATTCGAACAACGAAAGAGGAAAAGAAGATTGATGACTCGTTTATTGAGCAGGAAGGTAATGTTTACATCGAACGAATGCACGACGAAAAAGAAAGACGCTCAAAACGAATGAATAAACCAGAAGCCATGTAAAAAAAGGTACGTAAAAAGGACCGTTCATCAATAAACGGTCCCTTCTCTTATTCTGCACTTGTAGTATTAAATAAATCTTTAAATTCTTTATCCTTCACTTTTACATCTGCATCCTTAACTGCTTTGTCTAAAGCTTTTTGAAGAGTAGTTCCTGTTTGGTCTGCTTGAAGTAAAGCTTTACGGATTTCATCTTTCTGCTCTTGATCCTTCTTATCGAAGTCTGCAACTGTTCCAGTTACTTTAATAATATGATAACCATATTGTGATTCGATAATATCGCTTGTTTCGCCTTCTTTAAGAGCAAATGCAGTTTCTTCGAATTCAGGAACCATACGTCCTTTTCCGAACCAGCCTAGGTCCCCACCATTTTGAGCAGTAGCATCATCAGAATATTCCTTCGCTACATCTTCAAACTTTTCACCACTATCAAGCTTTGCCTTTGCTTCTTCGATTTTCTTTTTTGCTTCTGCCTTTTGTTCTTCAGTTACTTCTTCACCTGGATTAACAGGAAATTTTGCTAAGATGTGGCTTGCTTTAACCACTTCGCCTTCTTTCACTTCAACGGCATCTATAGCAGCTTTTTCTTTTAGCATGTCAGATTTTAAAAGTTCACGCACAAACTCCTCACCATTTTGCTGAAC
The DNA here is from genome assembly GCF_036962685.1 of Bacillus sp. JJ1566. Taxonomy (NCBI): domain Bacteria; kingdom Bacillati; phylum Bacillota; class Bacilli; order Caryophanales; family Bacillaceae; genus Bacillus; species Bacillus sp. JJ1566. The sequence continues at coordinate 55,593 of NZ_JBALOP010000003.1, forward strand.
GATTGCATCAAATTGAGCTCCTAAAGCAGCTTGCATTTCCTCATATTTTGCGTCTAATTCTTTATCAGTTACTTCATATTTCTCAGATAACACTTTTGTATAAACTAAATCTTTAAGGATAACAGCACCCGCTTGATCCTTCATTGCATCATATAAGTCTTCTTTTGTGACGTTTCCGGCTTTTGTTTCGACAAGCACTGCTGAATCGTCGGCGTTGTTACATGCACTTAAGCCAAAAATACCTACTGCCGCCGTTAGAGCAATTATTGATTTTTTCATTATACACACTCCTACTATATCCATTTTTATATGCGGTTTGTCCAAGGCTACAAAAATTACTATAACATACTTTTAAAAGAGAAAGAAAACATTTCTTTAAAGTTATCCAAAAATATAGGACATTCGCACAGTCAGCTAGGCTTTTTGGGAATAGGATATAGTGAACTGAATAAAAGGCTTTTGCCTTCAAAGGTTCAGAACTTTAGGTAAATGTGAAAAAGAATTCCTAAAGGCAAGACAAATGCCTATTCGTTCACAAATGATTTCGCATAAAATAGCGTATTAAGAAAAATGGAGGTGTTATTATGAGTCACGGATACGCAGGTGGATTTGCGCTAATCGTAGTGTTATTCATCCTATTAATCATCGTTGGTGCTGCTTGGTTCTAAGAAAAGAACAAAGTGTAAACCATTAAATTTACACAAATGAAAAAGGATGACCAAACTCCGGTCATCCTTTTTTCCATTTTTACGTAAACAAGACCTCCACATAAGAGGAAATAAGTAAAATGGTAATTAAAATATTAATTGTTCGATATACTTTTGGCTGGCGGTCATCAGGAATTTCTTTTTGCTCACAAAGCCGGAAAGTCATTTGGTTAATGTAAAACAAAATAAATATAGCAAATGGAATATAAAATAAGATCACTCCTAATCCCCCCATCGTCAAATGCGCCTTTAGCATATAAAAATCTTAATAAACCTAGAGTCTTAGCTTTATTTTAGCACCCCTTGTAATCAAATGCGCCTTTGGCGCATTTGCGCCCGATTTTTTTAGGCCCGCACGAGGTGGGTCACAAAGACGTTGCCAC
>NZ_JBALOP010000003.1:56765-57448 GCF_036962685.1 Bacillus sp. JJ1566
AGGCTTAACTTTATTTAGCTATTCAGCTAAATAAAGTTAAAGCTTACTTGTGGATTAAGATATCATAACCGTCGTCTATTTCTTCAACCGTACAAGATCTTGGCGCCTTTATAAACTGTCCTAAATAAATAAAATCAGGAACACATAAACCAAAATTGATCGCTGCAATAATAGAAAAATAATGAATATAGCCTGGAAATACAATACATGACCCAAGCGTAAGTATTGTAATGAATAAAAATGGTGTACCCATTACAAAAATAATAAACGATTTAGAAAGTGGATGTTTTGATCGTGTTGAAACAATTGGAATGATTCCGTACATCCATTTAAAAGTGACCGAAATTTTCTTTCCAGTAATCCAGAATGGTAAAACATGCAAAATCGTATGGAACGGGTAAATCAATAATAAAGCTAATAAAAAATAAATTGCTCCATCTTCTCTAAGTCCGGTAGAAGAATACATGAACGTCATTGGCAAATAAAAAAGAATAAATGCTACGAACATTGATATCAGGGATATCAAAATAATCCGATGGAATCCATAATCCTTTGTAAGATTAATGGTTTTCCAACAAGTCATACTAAATCACCATCCGCAATCATTAGAAGTCAAATAAGTAAAAATCATATCCAAATTATGATGATCAAATGCTCCTTAGCCAATTTGCGCCCGATTTTTT
>NZ_JBALOP010000003.1:57531-79020 GCF_036962685.1 Bacillus sp. JJ1566
CATCCGCCGGAGGCTTTCATTTTATTCATTCGGAGTCAAAACTCCGACTGAATAGAATAAATTAGATACTCTAAACTTACTAAATTACTTTACTGTGTTTCTAACAAAAATGCAATAGGTATCCGAAAGAACGATAAAACACATGATTTTTCGACTTTTTTCGCGGTTTTTGCGAACAATGTGAATCATTGAACATGTTTTTCCAAAAAATAAAAAGCGGAGGGATTTGTTCGTTTCACGCCGCTTTTACATAAAAGACTACATTTCTAATTTTTCTTCAACACGTTTGTAAAGCTTGCCATCTACCTCAATAAAATCATCTTCGAAATTTTTGAAAGACTTTTCGAAGATTTCCATATAATCGTCACCGTAAATATTGCGGACAATGCTCATTACTTCAACGATTTCTGGAAACTTACCGTAAAGTTTTTTAAGTGGAATAGCCCCTTCCAATACTCCATTTTTACTAGGATTATAGGCTTCCACAATTTTTAAAAAGATTTCTTCTCCTTCTGGAGTCAACTCGATATACGTGTTACGCTTATCATTCTCCTTTTTTGAAAATTGTAGTAGTCCACGTTCCTCTAACTTTTTAGAAAAGTTAAATGCAGTCGAAACATGCATAACTCCAAACTTAGCAATCTCTGAAATAGAAGCACCTTTCAAATGATACGCTATCCAAATAATATGATGCTCATTAATATTTAAGTCATAAGGCTTGATCCATTGTTGCCAGTCCTTTTCAATAGACTTCCATAATGCCTTACTAAGCTGTGCGATTCTCTGACTAAAAAGGAGCGCTTCTTTGATGGAGGCCATTTTTTCTTCATGTTTCATAGATTCACCCACTTTTCTATTTTCTCTTATTACTATTATGCCAATAAAATAAAAATTAATAAAGATGTAAATTTACGAAATCTTTCAATTAGGTGAAAAAATTTCGAATTCACTTGGTCGTAACCGCTTTCTCTAGTTTTTCTAAAGAGCTTTCTATTTCAGAAAGCTCTTTTTGAATATTTTTTTGATTGCCTTCAATTTCTTTTTTCCAGTGATTTAGTGAATTCGTAAATTCACCCGAAACTTCAGTTATAGCATTTACCGCTTGTTTAGTTGACTTAGAAACTTGTTCAGTAAGAGATTTTCCTTCTGAAACGACTTGAGACCATGTTTCGACAATATGTTTTTGATTATTTTTCAATGTCCTTCTAAATTCTTTTCCAGAAGCTGGCGTACTTAAAAGTACGGATACACCGCCAATTACACTACCAATTAACAAACCATAAAACAGAGACTTAGTTGACGTCATCTTCATCACTCCTTAACGAAACCATCATTTACAGAATTCAACAAAAACTGCAAAAATCCTCTTTCATTTTCATATTTTTTATAAAGTGAGACTTCCATCGGTTGGGGTTATCCTCATGCCCGACTGATGGTTAGTTGATTCCCACATGATGTGGGTCACAAAGACGTTGCCACAGGAAGTGCCGTTCTTAGTCTTTGTTCCCATAAATTGTGCTTTTACGGGTAGTTGATCACCACAGGGGATCTTACTGCCCGTTAATGCGGGACAAAATTAGAGTTGTTGTTGCAATTCAGTTTGTTGGATATACCAACGGTCAACAATACTATTACGAACTAAAATGAAAACAATTTGTTTTCGTTCTCTCCCTTGGTTTTCTCGGTAAATTTCGACCTCCACAGGAATTTCCATGCTTAAGAGACCTTTTAAATCACTTAAAGGCAAATAAGACATATTTGTGATTGAAAATATTGTAATTTGATTTAATGTTTTATAAAGCTTCTTATTTTTAGAATTAGGAATCAATGTTTGCTTAATTATTTCCCGGTCTGTTTGATTAATCCCTGTAGCAAATATTTCAATGAGGTGATACGGGTCAGCATTGCCGATGTATTCATCTAGCTTTCCGCCCGCTTTTAATAACATAAGCTTATGAGCAAAATCAGGCTCTTTTGATGTGTGGGTGGTACTCCCTAAGAAATGAACACAAAAATGGCCAGGAAAACCGTTTTTTAATGCGCCTGCCCCATGTGGCATTCCATGCATCGAAGCTGCAATCATTTGATCACCATATTTCACTATTATTGCTCTTCGCTTCCAGCTCCATTTCCCACTATAGATTTTTTTCATTATTTTCGTATCATCAATTGTAAGTGGTTGAACATCTGCATGTCTGCTTCCCGCCCTTCTTTGCACGCGAAATTGAAGGCCAGTTTCAACATCAATGATTGTAAAAAAAGATTTTCTAGGAAGGATTTCATTCACCATATCCCATGGAATCATTTCTACCTTAAAGCTTAATGGGCTGTCTTTTTCATCATATTCGGTTGTTGCCTTTACTGTATAATCATGGGTTGAAAAAAATAAAAGAAAAAATAGAAGTATTACTTTTACCATTTTTTGCGTACCTCTTTTTTTTCATAGCTTTCCATGAAAAGTAAAATTCTATTATAAAAAAACTCGACTCTTTAAAATTAGAGTCGAGTTTATCGTTGTTTAAATATGAAAAGTTGGCTTATAAAAGCTTCTATTATCTAGGGCAAAGACGCGTTCTGAGAATTCACCTGGTTTCACACGTTCTAAAGCACGGTCTAACATGTTCATTTTTGCATCTAGATTATCAATATAATGAAGAATTTCAGCTTCCTTGATCATAGGAGGCTTAGGGCTACCCCATTCAGCTTTTCCGTGGTGGCTTAGAATAATGTGCTGAAGAACGGTTACTTCTTCCTCTTCGATTCCGAGTTCTTTTGCTGCCTGTCCAATTTCATTTACCATAATGGAAATATGACCTAATAAATTTCCCTCAATTGTATATGTCGTTGAAATAGGGCCTGACAGCTCAGTTACTTTCCCTAAATCATGCAGGATGATTCCTGAGTATAATAAGTCCGTATCCAACGATGGATAAAGGTGAGCAATTGATTTTGCCAAATCAAGCATAGAGACAACATGATAGGCAAGGCCTGACACGAATTCATGGTGGTTCTTAGTTGCAGCTGGATATTCATAAAAGGCAGCTTGATGTTTTTTTAATAGATGTCTCGTAATTCTCTGGATATTTGAATTCTTCATTTCAAAAATATATTGTGTAATTTTTGAAGCCATTTCATCCTGCGGTACCGGAGCAACCTCGAGAAAGTCTGAAATTGTCACTCCATCCAAATCCGTTACTGGACGGATATTTCGGATTTTCAACTGGTTGCGACCACGGTAACTGTTGATTTCCCCTGCAAGCCTAACAATTTTTTGAGCTGCATAGTGAACCTCATCTTCAGGAGTTGCATCCCAAAGCTTCGCTTCAATTTCTCCGCTCTTATCCTGAAAAATTAAAGTAAGAAATGGTTTCCCGTTGCTTGCAATCCCTTTAGTTGATGATTTAATAAATAAAAATACATCAACTTGCTGTCCAACATCATAATGAACAATGCCCTTTACCATATATTCTCCCCCTGCTAGTTAAGTTTATCTAAATTGATTCTCCAATGAAATTTCTCTAAATCTACCAAAATTATAGCACACTTTTGTGGTTTTCACTGATTACATCGGTACCTAATTTGATAGGTTTACCCTCACCAAATCCTTCCACAACATGTGGATGACATGTAAATAAAAGAACCTGGTTGTCCTCTGAAAGTTCTTTTATTAACGAGATTACATTTGATAATCGAAATGAATCAAAGTTAACAAAGCTATCATCAATAATAAATGGATAAGACTGATTTGGATGCATCGTATTCGCAAGCGAAAATCGAAGTGCAATATATAATTGCTCTGAGGTTGCCTGACTAAGTTCATTTGGTTGATAACGAAGTCCATTTTCATCCTCAACAATAAAACCATCTATTTCATTGTCCAAGTAGATTTTTCGATATTTTTCATTCGTTAATATTGAAAAATAATGCTCAGCTTTTTCGATTACCTTTGGAAGCCGAAGTTTTCGATACTGATCAACTGTTTTAGATAAAATATCCTTAGCAATAGCAAGCGTTGCCCATTTTTTTGCATAGTCCTTCACTACTGATTTACTTGCCTCATAGGAATGAAGAAAATCTGCATAGGTTCCACCCTCTTCAAGCTCTTGCACACGATGTTTGATGGCAGACAACTGGCTTTGCTCCTCTTTTTCGATTACCTGAAGTTGAGTGATTTCAGCTGACATTTCTTCAATTTGATTTTGATAATTTGTTTCAACATTGCAATTGTTCACTAACTCTCCAAATCTTTCGAGCTGGGCCATAAGAAGGTTCATTCTCTCTTTAATTTCTCTAGCGTGATCATTAGCCTGTCCCTTTGCCCGAAACTCTTCCTCGTTAGAAACCTTAGCCATATCCCACAAAACTTGGCATTCCTTTTGAAGGTGGTCAATTTCCGTAGTTAGTTCTGATATCTGATTAGTTGCATCCTTTAATTTTGCTTCAATCTGTAAAAGCTGTTCATACTTCCTTTTTTCTTCTTTTAATTGGATTGCTAATTGATCAATCTTGACTGAATCTTGACCCAGTATGTTTAATTGCCCTGCAACCAAATTCATTTTATCCTGGAAGCTAGAAATTTCTATTTGCAGATCATTTTTTTGATCTAAAAGCTTATATCTACTTAAGCTCTTATCTCGAATTGCCTCAAGGATTTGAAAAGCATCTAATAATCGTTCATTTGATACTTCCTGTGGGAGCCCATATGTTTTCTTTATGTTTGCAGCTTTTTCATCAATAGAAAAACTGACTTTCTCCCATTCCTCAAAACCTGACAGCACCTTATCATATGCCCGTTCATTTATTTGTAAAGTAGCATTTTCGATTTCGATTTGCTGCCTTACTTGCTGATCATGCAGAAGTTTTACTGTGATATCCTTATCATCGATAGGATTCTGGTTTTTAAGCTTTTCTTGAATCGTGTCCAACTTTTTCTTTAATCTTTCTCTATCAGCTTTAAGTTCATGAATGATGGAGGAAGACATACCTGATGTGACCATTTTTACAATTGGTAGCACAAGCAGGGCGAAAACGGTTAAAATTCCGGCTGTTAGCCATTCCTGTGAGATATAAAAATAGACAGATGAGAGAAGCAAAACCAGACCAATTCCATAAAATAAACGAGTTAGCTTATTTATATTTTCTGTTTCCTTTACTTTCAATCTTTGGATTTGTTGGGTGATTCTTTCTATTTCATCCTCAATCAAGTCTATTTCTTTTTCCATGCTTTCTTTTGCTGTATATTGGCTTTTCTTCTTTTCAAGAATTTCTCTTTCCTCAATAGATAGTACTTGCTGCTTAAGTTCCTTAAGTTTATATTCACTATTCTCTAACGCATCCTTTGCTCGAGTAAAGTGTTCATCTAGGAATTGCTTCTGCTGTTTATGACGTGCTGTCTCGGAAACAATTTCTGAAAACCTATCTTTTGCAACAATACTTAGGTCTAGTTCCTGAACTTTTTCTGCCGGGATGGCTAGATTGAGTCTATTTTTGAGTTGATGTATTTCTTCCTCACATTGTTGTAGCTCTTTTGATACCAGCTGTAGTCTATTCCGTTTTTCGGCGGACAGGCTTTTATTTTCGACCAATTCCACAATTTGCTGTTCATTCTCAAGATATTGTGCGAATACTTGGATTGAACTTTTTTCCTGGCCAAATTCAAATAATTTTTTTTCTAAAGTTTTTAATTGAGCTTCATATGGTTTAATCAGTGCCTGTAGTTGTTCAAAACGCTTCAATCCATCCTCTGGGTAGGGCTCAAATACGGGTAAACTCTGTAATCGATTTTCTAAAGCTTGATACTCTTCTAATAAAGGCTGAATCGATTGGAGCTTTTCCGACACTTTAATTTTATCCTTAAAGACTTGTTTTCTAGAATCTAGACCTGCTAGTTCACTTTCCATTCGATCCTGTTCTTCTATTAATCCCTCATATTCATTATTTTTTTCTTGCCACTTCGAAACTTTTCCATGTTCATCCTTAAGACGGATTAGTTCCATATTTAGGGGGGGATTCTTCCCTTTTGGTTTATATAAACTGTCCATTTCCTTTGTTAATTTGATTTGTAATTCAAGTAAAGCATCCGTTCCTACTGTTCCAGCAGAAAATAAAAACCTTCCGACATCCTCACTCTTTAAGTTATGTACACCTTGAAGCCCGTGGATATTGAAGGAATATACATTTTGATAAAGGTTTTTGTCCATTCCTTGGAAAAGCTCAGAAATAAAATCTTCTCCTTTAATCGTACCATCTGGTAAATAGACGGATACATCGCCAGCCGCTTTTCCCGGCAGTCTTTCAATCATAATCGTCCCAATATCATTAGTCTGAATGATAAGCTTTCCACCATATTTTGTTCCTATTTTCGGAATATACCGTTGTTCGTTCTGTTGCTTCGTAGGAAATCCAAATAATATGCTATGAATAAAAGACATAAGTGTGGATTTTCCCGCTTCATTTTGACCATAAAAAACTTGAAGATTGGGTGATATTTGTCCAAGTTCCACATTTTCTAGTTTTCCATATCCATAGATTTGCATGCCAATGATCCTCATCCCATCACCTCCTGTTTGATTGATAGAGTTCCCGAAGAATCAGCTTTTCAGCATCGCGTAGCATTTCCTGTAATTCTTCGCTTGTAAAAGTGTCTACATTCCTACGGAAGCTTTGGTGGTTCCGTAGAGGAAGAAGTGCCTCTTTAAAGTCTTGATAAGTCTCCATGTTTTCTAACAAATCACCAATAAAATGGGATTCCTGTCTTAATTTTTCCCGATTAAATTCCATTTGTGTGGTTTGTTTCAATTCGACAACATATACAAAGTTCCTACCTGTAATATCATCGTTTAAAAGGGATAAAAGGTCTTCTTGCATTGTTTTTTCTTGAAGCCCATCATGGAGCGGTCCTGTTCCTGTATATTCAATCGTTACAAATAAGCCTTGATTTTCTTTGCGAAGATTATCTAAATGGGAAAGTGACCTATCGACAAGTTGGTCAAAGCTAGTAACCTCAGAAATATCGATTGTCGTATTTCCCCATATAAGGTCTGAGGTTGGGAAAAATGTATAGTCTGCTCCGGTTTTCGAAAGCTTTACAAGGTAACCACCTTTTTCACCTGTTTCTTTTTTATGTCTACCTTGGATATTTCCAGGATATATAATAGGAGGATCAACGGAAAGAATCTCTCTTGTGTGAATATGACCGAGGGCCCAATAATCAAATCCTTTTTGCTGGAGATCCGATAGTAAGAATGGGGCATAGCGGCTATGTGCACTTTCCCCCTCTTTACTCCCATGCAATAGCCCTATATGAAAGGATGCGTCTTCTTTTTTCACATATGATGGGCTTTTGTTTTCGAGTACGGCTCTCTTTGCATAGCTAAAGCCGTATATATTCGCAAGTGTTTCCCCATTTTTTATATAGGGTAACACTTCGACATTTTCATTTTGAAACACATGAACATTGCTTGGCCATTCAAAGTGCGGCCAATTTCCACCAAGATGATCGTGATTTCCGTGGATGATAAATGCTTCGATGTCATTTTCCTGCAGGCGTTCCATTTCCTTTCGAAATCTTGATTGTGCACGAAGGCTTCGGTCCTCTCCATCGAATAAATCACCAGCAATGACCACGAAATCTACCTTTTTTTCAATCGCAATATTGATTAATCTAGTTAAAGATGTGAAAGTACTTTCTTGAACACGCTTAAAAACATTCGACGGTAGGTTTGCTAACCCTGAAAATGGGCTGTCCAAATGCAAATCGGCGATATGTAAAAAAGTAATCGAATTCATCTCAGGCGCCCCCTTTATTTCTATTACCACTATTCTATCACCCTCTGGATACGAATGCACGTTCTTATTTTATGAAATTTCACATAAAAAACCGAGGGTGGTAATCTACCCTCGGTTAAATTGGGACCAGGAGAACCGTCCCTCTGGTTCCTTATTTATCACTCTTTGTTAATTGCAGTGCTTTCTTAATGTCTTTGAATGAGGATGACTTCCCATACATGAGGACTCCTCCACGGTAGACTCTAGCACCGAATATAGCTAATATGGTGATTGTTAGGATAAGTATTCCGATTGATAATGCGATTTCCCAGGCTGGTAGTGTTAGCATGCCAACACGAAGAAACATGATCATGGGTGCAAAAAACGGAATAAACGATGTAATTGTAATCACTGAAGACTCTGGTTTTGTTAGACCAAACATTGCAATCATAAAAGCGGCAACAATTAATAAGGTCATCGGGGTAATCATTTGTTGAACATCTTCGATTCGACTTACCAATGAACCTAAAAAGGCTGCAAGTGTTGCAAATAGGAAATATCCTAAAAGGAAGAAAACTCCAGCGTAGACAAAGGTTGAAACTGGCAGGTCACCAAAGCCGAACACTTCGAAAAAGCCGCCTTCCATTCCACTCATGCTTTGCTTTAAGGAACCATATCCAACCGCCAAAATCACAGCGAATTGGGTTAAGCTAAGTAAAGCAATACCTAGAATCTTTCCAAACATTTGCTTTATAGGAGAAACACTCGAAATAAGAATTTCCATCACACGTGATGATTTTTCCGTCGCAACCTCCATTGCAATCATATTTGCGTACATAATAACTGCAAAATAAATCACAAATAAAAGGACATATACTAGGCCACGTGCTTGATTTAGTTCTTCCTCAGATTTTGCATTTTCTTCAAGAGCTTGTTTTTCAAATTGAACAGGAGCATATAGTTCATTGATCTGCTCAGCAGATAATCCCGCTTTTGTAGTTGCAATTGTCACCTTCAATTGCTGTAGAGCCTGTTCAAGCTGACCCGTTATTTCCGAGTCGGTTATCGACGGAGCTTTATATACTCCTTCTGGAAGTCCCTCAGGTGTCTCTGTCAAGATGAGATATCCTGTAATTTCCTCATTAGTTACTAAATCTTTTGCTTGCTCTTCAGTTTTGTCCATTTTTTCAAGTACGACATCACTAGACATTGCTGTAAAAATTTGCTCATATGCCTGATAAAGCTCATCTGACTCAGTTAAAACCGCAATATGACTTGTTTCATCCTCATCAAATTTTTCAATGATGGTTGAAATATTGGCAAGTCCAAAAATAATAAGTGCAGTTATAAGGGTAGTGATTATAAAGGATTTTGTCTTTAATTTACTCACATATGTGTGAAATAAGATAATCCAAAATTTATTCATAGGAAGCACCTACCTTCTCGATAAAAATATCATTTAAAGAAGGTTCTTCTAATACAAACTTTCGAACAAAACCTTTTCCTGCGATTGATTCAAGGATTTTTTGTGAAATCTCTTCACTTTCAACCTGTAGATGAAGTCCCTCCGCTGTTTCCTTTGACTTTGTCACTCCTGCTAATGTTTTTAAATGGCTAATATCAAAATCAGCATGGACAATGACGTTTTTCTTTCCGAAGGATCGCTTAATATCCTTTAGTGTGCCATGTACGACTGGTTTCCCATGATGCATGATGCATAAATGCTCACATAATTCCTCAACATGCTCCATACGGTGACTTGAAAACACAATTGACGTTCCTGCATTTTTCAAATCTACAACCGCGTCTTTTAAAATTTCAACATTCACAGGGTCAAGTCCGCTGAATGGCTCATCCAGAATAAGAAGCTTTGGCTTATGAATAACAGAAGCGATAAATTGGATTTTTTGCTGATTTCCTTTTGAAAGTTCCTCAACCTTTTTTGTAGCATATTCAGGTACCTTAAATCGCTCTAGCCAGTAATCAATTTGCTTTAAGATATCTTGTTTTTGCATTCCTCGTAGTCTTGCTAAATACACAAGCTGATCGCGTACCTTCATTTTCGGATATAAACCTCTTTCTTCTGGTAGGTAGCCGATCATGTGGCTTGTATCATAATTAATTTTTTTCCCATCCCAACTAATCTTTCCATCCGTTACATCCAATAATCCTAAGATCATACGAAATGTTGTCGTCTTTCCAGCTCCATTTGCACCTAGAAATCCAAACATTTCCCGTTCAGGAATTTCGATAGACAGATTGTCAACGGCAGTAAAACTACCGAACCGCTTCGTCACATGTTCTAGTTGTAATACCATCTGTATTCCCCCTTTTCCAGTAGTATCTACGATTATATAGGAAAAAAGTTTCACCAAATTATCATACCACATCGTTCACTTGATTATTTGTTGCGAGAAGATTTGCAATCTACTACACTTTAAGTATCAGATTTTTTACTTTGGGGAAGGGGAATCTAACATGAATTATATGCTAACTGTGTTTGATAAAACGGGAGAAAAATTACTTGAAGAAAAATTTGAAGCAGCTACTGAAAAAGAAGCAAAGGAAACAGGGGAAAAGATTCTTAAAGAAAAAAATTATCTAGAGGCAACACACCGCTGCACAAGCTCCGATGGAAAATTAGTGTTATTTCATCGTTAGTTAGGTACTCCAGTTGAAGTTGGCTATTTTCGTAAAAAAATCCTGCTGAGCATTCAGCAGGATTTCCTATATTATTCACCTTTGAAAATCGGCTTTCTTTTCTCTAAAAAAGCTTGAACGCCTTCGCGGTGGTCCTTTGTATTTCTCATTGCAAATTGTCCTTGTTTTTCTAATTCAAGGATATTTTCAAGTTCAGTCAAGTGCATTTGATTATAGATGGCTTTTGTTTGAATCATTGCTAGTATTGGTCTCTTTTTCCACTTTTTCACCTTATGAATAACAGCTGTTTGCAATTCTTCCTCCGCAACCTCATCAATTAACCCGATGTGCAATGCTTCCCCTGGAGACAATTGCTTTCCTTCCCACATAACATGCTTAGCCTTTGCTTCGCCTAGTCTTTTTTCAAGGAAGAAATGTGCACCTCCGTCAGGAATCAAACCAATGCGGATGAAATTCATAGCTATACTTGATAGGCGGTCGGCAATAACATAATCAGCACCTAGCGCTAAACTTAAACCAAATCCTGCTGCTGAGCCATGAATTGCACTAATTACTAATTTCGGTAATAGATAAAGCGTTTTGGTTATTTCAGATATAAGTTCCATTACAGGTTCGAATTCACTATCATCAGTTGAGCTCAGCATGGTTTTAATGTCTCCGCCGGCTGAAAAACTATGTCCACTACCCGCCAATACAAGGATATCCACTGTATCATTGGCAGCTACCTCTTTTAAACTATGTAAAATTTGGTTTAACATCTCAACATCCATTGCATTTAGTGACTTAGGGCGATTAAGAGTAAGATACGCTACTCGATCATCCATATGAAGTAACACTTTTTCTACTTGTTCCGTTGCCATTATTAAGCCCCCTTATGTGGTGTTACTAATAGTATACAATTATATGAATCTAAATGAAATCGTTTTCTAAATTTAAGGCCACCCAAAGTTTTTTGGATGGCCTTGGAGATTATTTAACCTTTGACAAATAGTCCTGTAACTGATCTCTTAACGCTCTCTTCAAAAATTTTCCAACCGATGTTTTTGGAATTTCATCCATGAAGATAATATCATCCGGCAACCACCATTTTGCGAATTGTGGCTTTAGAAACTCGAATAGCTCCTCCTTAGTGGTTTTCTCCTTAGCAGCATCCTTCAACACAACACATGCCACCGGCCGTTCCTGCCATCTTTCATGTGGGACCGCAATAACAGCAGCTTCAAATACGGCATCATGAGCCATTAATGCATTTTCGATATCAACTGAGGAGATCCATTCCCCACCGCTCTTAATCAAATCCTTTGTTCTGTCTACAATCTTGACAACACCTTCTTCATCGATTGTGACAACATCCCCAGTATGGAGCCATCCATCACGGAACGCTTCATTTGTCCGCTCATCCTTGTAATATTCATCAGCAATCCAATTTCCCCTTAACAAAAGCTCCCCCATTTCTTTTCCATCATTGGCAACTTCCCCATTTGCCCCAATCACTTTCATTTCAACTAATGGAACGAGTGACCCTTGCTTCGAACGAATTTCTAATTTTTCTTCATCCGATAAATCATTTTGGTAGCTTTTTAGACGAGATAAAACAACAAGGGGTGTTGTTTCCGTCATCCCATATGCATGGATAAATGGTATTTTATATTTCGATTCAAATGCTTTAATAAGCCCTTTTGGAGCTGCTGAACCACCACATAAAATGCGGGTTAAACTGCTTGTATCGTAATCGCCTTGCTCTAATTCATTTAGTAGCCCGAGCCAGATTGTTGGTACTCCGGCTGACGTCGTTACCCTTTCGGAATCTATTAATTCAGCTAAAATCTTTGGAGTAAAATAAGGTCCTGGCATAACAAGTGTTGTTCCAAACCATACCGCAGCAAACGGTATGCCCCATGCATTTACATGGAACATTGGAACAACCGGCATCGCAATATCGCTTTCGGATAATCCAGCGCTATCAACGAGACCAAGTGCCATGCTATGCAACACAACTCCGCGGTGAGAATAAATAACTCCTTTAGGATTCCCCGTTGTTGCTGATGTATAACACATTCCAACCGGATCGTTTTCATCTAAATCTTTCTTAAATTCAAAAGTTGGATTCCCTTCGCTTATGATTTTTTCATAATGATAAAGGGGTTCTAGATTCGATTCCGGCAGTTCATCTTTATCCGTCATAATGACATAAGCTTCAACTGTTTTTAATTGATCCTTTACTTTTTCTAATAATGGAAGCAGGTCTTCGTCAAACACCAAAACCTTATCCTCCGCATGATTAATGATATAGCATATATGTGCAGGTGTAAGGCGAATATTAATGGTATGCAGGACTGCTCCAATTCCAGGTATGGCAAAATAAGCTTCAAGATGGCGATGATGATTCCATGCTAGTGTTCCAACACGATCACCTTTGTTCACGCCTATTTTTTCCAGTGCGCTTGATAGTCTTCTTGTTCGTTCGCCTATCTCCTTATAAGTATGGGTTACAATACCAGATGAAGTTCTCGAAATAACCGTTTTCTTTGGAAAATACCTTTCTGCACGCTCAAGCATTGAAGAAACTAGCAACGGTACATTCATCATAATCTATTCCCCCATATCAAAAATTTATAACCCCATATTTTTCACAATGATCGTTTTCATAATTTCATTTGTACCTGCATAAATTGCCGATACAGGAGTGTCGCGATACCTTCTAGCAATCTCGTATTCCTCCATATATCCGTAGCCACCATGGAGATGCATACATTCCGCTGCTACCTTTTTTGCCATATCGGTTAACCACCATTTTGCCATTGAAACCTTTGTCACCACATCCTTTCCAGAGATATGTTGTTCAATTAAATCATCTAAAAAAGTTCTGCCAATCTCAATTTCAGTCGCCATTTCAGCAAGTCTAAATTGAACATGTTGGAATTTACTAATCGATTTCCCAAAAGCTTCGCGCTCTTTTACATATTTCATGGTTAACTTTAGCATTGTTTCAGCTGCGATTTGAGCCGATATTGCAACAATCAGCCGTTCCTGTTGGAGCTGTTGCATTAAATAATAGAAGCCCTTACCTTCCATTCCAATGAGGTTTTCAGCAGGAACCTTTGCATCTTCAAAAATAAGCTCTGCCGTATCTTGGGCATGAAGCCCAACCTTATCGAGCTTCCTCCCTCTTGAAAATCCAGGAGTATCCTTTTCAATTACTAACAAACTTATTCCTCTATGCATTGCTTTTGGATCCGTTTTACACACCACAATGACTAAATCAGCGTGAATGCCATTAGTGATAAATGTTTTCTGACCATTGACAATATAATGATCGCCAGCTTTGATTGCAGTGGTTTTGATGCCTGCTAAATCCGAACCAGCACCAGGCTCTGTCATCGCAATTGCTGTAATGATTTCACCTGAAATACATTTTGGAATCCATTTTTGTTTTTGTTCCTCTGTTCCATATTCGTTCAAATAAGGAACCACAATGTCGCTATGAAGACCGATTCCAATCATGCTTGCACCAACTCGTTCAAGCTCTTCATTAATCACTACTGAATATGCAAAATCAGCATTGAACCCCCCATATTTTTCATCTACCCATGGGCAAAGGAAGCCATTTTCCCCCATTTTTGTCCAAAAAGACCGTGGAATCATCCTGTCTTTTTCCCATTCGTTATAAAAGGGGTAGGCTTCTTTATCAAGAAACTTGCGAAAAGCATCCCGAAAAATTCGGTGCTCATCTTGTAAATAACGTTCTGTCATCGTTATCCCTCCTACTTTAAGGGTTCGTTCTTAAAAAATATATGTGTAATGGTGAGTATATATTAGGATAGGTGCTAAAAATCTACTATGATAGAAAAATTTTAGAAAGCGTTTACATTTTAAAAAGGAGTCTGTTAATCTTTATGAGGAACATTACATGAATAATTCCTCATGAAAGTGAAAAATCCTCTTTTTCATCAAAAAAAGTAGAGGTATAGTTTCCTATACCTCTTTCACCACTCCAAATAGCCCGTTTAAAATATTGATTTTCTTATTCGTATATTCCACAAAATTGTCATTGTAGGATTTTGGATCCTTCGGGTTTGCAAACTGAGTGATTTTCCCTGTTACTGGGTCCACAAATTTACTAGCAGCTCCACAGCCCAGCCCAATGATGGTTTGCATTTCTTCCATAATCATTATATTGTAGATGCTCTCTTGACCAGGAAGTGAATAGCCGACATTTTCTAGGTTCCCGAGAATGTTCTTCATACGATATAGATAGTAAGGCACATAGCCATGTTTATCAGTCCATGTAGAAGCATTGTTCATCATCTCGGTAATTTCTTCACGTCCTGCAACCTTATACTTTTCCTTGTTTCGCGTCATTTCGGAAGCACGCTTAAAGGACAATGTATGGACGGTTAATGATTCTGGCATAAGCTTTTCTGTTTCAGAAAGTGTATAGTTGAACTCCTCCACTCCTTCACCAGGAAGGCCTATGATTAAGTCCATATTAATGTTGTTCATTCCCATGTTTCGTGCTAGATGGAATTTTTCAATCGTTTCTTCTACTGTGTGATGACGGCCGATCGCTTTTAATGTTTCCTGAATATAGGACTGCGGATTAATACTGATTCGATCAATATTCCACTTTTTTAAGACATCTAGTTTCTCCGGCGTAATCGTGTCAGGTCTACCGGCTTCAACAGTGATTTCCCGAATATGTTGAACATCTGGGAAGGACTGATACATTTCTTCATACAACATGTCCATCTCTTCAGCTGTAATGCTTGTTGGGGTTCCACCACCGTAATAGACGGTGGTTATCTTAATCTTGTTCTCTTTTAACCAACGACCTATTTCGCGCATCTCGTAATGAAGTCCACCAAGGAAGGAATCTACTGAGCCTTGTCTTCCATTGATGGCATATGCAGGGAATGTACAATAAGCACATTTCGTTGGACAAAAAGGTATCCCAATATAGATACTCACTTCATTTTGAAGTTGATATAAATCAGGAACCATCGTAAGCTGGCGGTCGACAATTTGGCTCATTAATTCAAGTTTTTCTTCGGTAATTAAATAGTCTTCCTTTAATTGCTTATGTGCAAGTTCCGTAGATACACCTTGTTGAACTTTTTTGTGTAAAAGCTTTGTCGGACGGATGCCAGTAAGCATTCCCCATGGTTGAGTAATACCTGTAAAGTCTTGCATGGCCATTACATATACATGTGATACGCCATTTTTAATCTTTTTAAATAATTCTTTTTCATTCTCAAACGGTGGAAACTCCTTACTATAGTTTCCTTCGAATACGTTACCGGATTTCATGTCAGTTAGCTTGGCATATGTGGTAATCGTAGGATTATTATATTCATATTGAAAGTCTACTAAAAGCTCTGGTTCTTCTAGCTCCGTGATTGAAATTTCACTTTCCTCGAAAAATAGGTTTGTAATGAGCTGTAAAGGTCGAATAAACCGGTCATCCAGGGGCCCTTTGAACAATATACGCATAGTTTTGTATCACCTTTTCAAAAAATTAGCTGATATAAGTGTACAGAATGTACGATTTTTAATCAATATGAGAGTTTTCCCAATCAAATACGCCTTGGCGTATTATTGCCTAATCTTTTTAGGCCCACACGAGGTGGGTCACAAAGACGAAGACATCAGGAAGTGGCGTTCTTAGTCTTTGATCTTATGCTCGAAAAATTACCTTTGAAAAATTGTGGCATTCGCCGGAGGTTTTAACTTTATTCAGTCGGTGTCTGAACCCCGACTGAATAAAGTTAAAAAACCCCCACATCATGTGGAGGCAAAATCCTACCTTATTTTTCAATTTTAATCTGCTTTAAGAACTCAATTCTTTGCTGCTTGCGAAAATGCTCTTTAATCATGTAGGAGACCCCATTCATACTATTGGAACGAGTCACCCAGTCGGCAGCAAATTTGACTTCCTTCGGTGCATTCCACATCGCAACCCCTAACCCAACAGATTGAATCATTTCAATATCATCTATCGAATCACCGATAACCACTGTTTCATGTAATGGGATAGATAAATGATTTGCTAAAGTTTTTAACCCATTAAGCTTCGAAACTCCTAATGGTGTGATTTCTAGTTTATGTGGTTCAGTTAAATCAACCTGGATGTCCCGAAAGTGCTCATTGATTGTTTCTTTGATTGTCCCCAGTTCATCTTCACTTTGTGAATAGACCTCAATTTTAGGTGGTGCCACAGGATTGTCTGTTAAATGGTCTCCTAGTGAATCGACGAACTGCATTGGATAAAAAAGTGGGTCGCCTGAGCCAAACATCGCTTTTGCGATTAGATTACCAGGGAACCTCATTCGATTTCCAATAGAAAACTTTTCGTGCTGAAGGCGAATGCTACATTTAAAGTTTTCTAATACCTGGACAATGTTAAATGTTTTCTCTTCAGAAATCCGTTTTACATAAATCGGATCATTTAGATCTTCGCCAATAAATCCTCCATTATGCGTAATTAGCAATGAGTCTAGCTTTAATGCTTTTGCTATTTTTTTTGTCGATGCAAAATGACGTCTTGTTACAAGAGTCACATAAACTTCCTTTGCTCGGACATATTCAATGGCTTCCTTTGTTCCACCTTGAAGCCGACCATTCGGACGCAGTAGTGTGCCATCGACATTTATTGCAAGTAACCTATACATATGAGGTCCTCCTTCTCCAGTTGAGTGTCCCTATACATATGGTTATGAAAAAATGAAACTGATTAGAACTTTAGGTTTCACATGCAAAAAAAGAACCCCCGCCTAGGCGTAGGGTTCATCCAATCCTTATTGTTGGTCCATGCTGCCATATAGTTCTTCAAGCGGCTTTAGCATGATTTGGTTTAGTTCACCGATGACAACACTCATGCGCTGCTCAGCCTCCATAAGCCTTGCAATCGTATCATGTTGTTGAACAAGTGCTACTTGTCTTTGAGCTTGTTCTACTTCTTCTTGAGAAATATCTTCACCCATCATTTGTTTTTGCTGAAGGGATAATTGTACGTTTCTAAATGCTTCAAATAATTTCTTTGCACCTTCATCATTGTTGACTTGATCGTATAATTGCTTTAGCTGCTTAAACTCATCGCTTTCACGAATCGCCTTTTCAACTCCATACGCAACATCATATAAATTTACACCCATTTTACCTACCTCCTTTTCCAGATTTAGTACGAGGAAAATGGTTCTGTTTCACTATACCAAACATTTCCACATAATTCATCCCAATCCCCTAATATAGAGACGGTATTCTAACATATTCCACAAAGGGCGGTTTGTTAAAAAAATTGGGCAATAATCCCTTGAAAAATACCGATAATTCCACCAAGCAATGCCCCTAAATACGTAATCATCTTGAATTCTCGTTTTGAAATACCTAGCACCATTTCCTCCAAGCGCTCTACCGAAAATGTACCAACCTGTTCCTTTACAATTTCCTCTAGCTTGAGGCTTTTCATCATTTTATCAATACGGTTTGCCACAAATTCGCCTGCCATTTCAATTCCTTTAGGAACAAAATTTTCAAGGATTCGGTTTTTATATGGTAGTAATACCACATTTGCAGGAGTTGCAAGATATTTTTTAACAGGGATAATGTGCAGAGTTTGGTCTTTTAGGAAAGAAAGAATTTTTTCTGAACCTATCTGTTCGACAACTCTATTAACCTCCCATGCTTTTACCTTATTCCACTCTTTTTTAATTAATGAATGTAAAAGCTCCTTCGTTCCTGGATTTCTCAGAAATTTTACGATTTCCGGCTGAATTTTATCAATTAAGCTTGTGTTTCCTAAAAACATTTGCACCATATTTCCAAGCATGCCACGGTTCGCCAGAAAATCATCGATCATTCTTTTTAAACGAAGTTTTCCTTCTTCACTTTCGAAATACTCAATTCCTTTTTCCGCAATAAAATCTGCAGCCTCTGGAAACTTCCCCTCGATTGTTGCAAGCAGTTCCTCAGGAATGACATGCCCGATTTCCTTCGTCCCCATTTCATCTAAAAGACTAATATATTTTTTTTCAATAAAGCTAGTTAACTTTTCCTCGGCCACTTCATCAAGATTATGTATCCCCAGTTTTTCCGAAAGCTCGGTAAAGCTTTGCTCAGTATCGAGTAGCTTATCAACTTCTTCCTTTGCCCAACCCTCGATTGTACTGACAAAGCTTTCATCTCTAAGCTTATTCTTTAAACTTTCAGGGGTTAACAAATGCTCCACTACCGTTCTTCCCATTTGATATGCCAATTCATCTCTTCGTCTCGGGATTAATCCTGGAGTAAACGGGAGTCGCTTTCCCCAAATATAAATGGCTTTATATGGCCTAAACAGCATTTTAATTGCCAGATGATTCGTTACTCCTCCAATAATCGCTCCAACCACCATCATAAATAAAATCATTACTATTACATCCACACTATCACCTTCTAAAAAATGAACTTTGACCAAGTCACAGTATTCCTTACTTTTTCATACGATACGATATCAGACATTCGCCTAATTTTATGAAGACCACCTTATCAATTATAGTGTTTGAACGTAAGTTTTAGCAAATGGGGTTATCAAGATGACGGAAAAAATTCTAATCGAGTTGATTCCTGTTTCAAACGAGCAGGTTTCCTCTTTGCAAATAAAAATGAGTGACAGCATCTTCAAGAAGTTTGGCTTACAAAACGAACAGAAAATTGAATTAATCTGCAGCAGGAATAGTGTTCTCGTCGAAATCGTATCTATTAATGAGGGCGAGCCAGTGATCCAATGTACTGATTTCATTTTAAAAGAATTACAGCTTCCTACCGGGAATTTTTCAATAACTCTTTACAAGAGGTCAACAAATAGACTTGAAATTGGTCCTGTCGTTGGACTTTTAACAGAGGTAAACGAAAAGAACGCTCAAATATCATTCGGTTCAATCGAGGAGTTTTGCAAGGAAATAGCACTCTATGCAAACGAAATCGGGGTATTTTTTTATGTATACTCTTTAAATACATTTTATAACCATAATGGGTACATCTATTTAGATGGAAAATGGAT
Organism: Bacillus sp. JJ1566; assembly: GCF_036962685.1. Lineage (NCBI taxonomy): Bacteria > Bacillati > Bacillota > Bacilli > Caryophanales > Bacillaceae > Bacillus > Bacillus sp. JJ1566. The sequence continues at coordinate 76,997 of NZ_JBALOP010000003.1, forward strand.
AAAGTCAATTGTTCCATACCCTCAGGTGGTCCACAATCGGATTCACTCGCGCAAACGAGAACAATCCAGAAAATTTATCGATTTTACAAATGAATTGCAAATGAACAATGTTCCATATTTTAATGATCACTTTTTAAATAAATGGGAAGTACATGAAATCTTAAAGGAGCAGGAGCATCTCCATTCCTATATCCCTGACACCGAGCTGTTAACGAGTAAGGATGTTCTTTTTGAAATGCTCGAGAAATATCAATGTGTTTTTGTAAAACCAGTCCATGGCAGTCAAGGAAGAAATATTTTCCGAATTCATAAAACGGATGAAGACAAATATTTATTGGATTACACAACCTTTTCAGGTGACATAGAGACTGTCTATCAAGGCTTTGCATCTCTGTTTCAATCCTTATTCCCAAGGTTAAAACAACATACATTTATTGTTCAACAATGTATTTCACTTTTATTATATAAAGAAAAACCATTGGATTTTCGCGTACTATGTCAAAAACAATCGAGTGACAAATGGCAGTTAACTTCAATTATTGCCCGGGTATCGTCAAAGGATCAATTTGTTTCAAATCTTGCAAGAGGTGGAGAAATTCAAAAGGTCTATCAAGTCCTTCTCGAAAATTTTGATGTAAAACAAATTCCCCATATTAATCGGTTAATGAAAGATTTAGCACTAGAGGTTTGCTCGATTATTGATGGAATGGATGACGGAATTTTCGCAGAACTGGGAATCGATTTAGCCCTTGATGTAAATGGCAAACCAACGATTATTGAAGTCAACACAAAACCATCGAAAAACCAGGAACAGGATCAATTATCAACCAAAATTCGTCCAAGTGCAAAAGCGATTTTACAGCACTGTATCTTTCTATCCAACTTAGATTAAAAAAAGACATTTAAGAAAGGAGAGGGTCTTATGATTTCACTGGGTTTTGTTACTCTTTATCCGAATCAGGAACGATTCTATGCAACAGAGCTTGCCAAACGAGCTCCTGAATTAGGGATACAGCTATACCGCTTTACTCCAACATCGATTGAACCTACCTCTGAATTGGTTCATGGAGAAAAATATAATCACATTACAAACACGTGGGAACAAAGTACGTTTGAAATTCCCATGTATTTATATGACCGCTGCTTCTATTCGAGTGATGAAGTATCTAAAAAAAGTCAGCCAATTATGAACTGGTTAAAATTGCGTCCTGCAACTGCATTTATAGGGCATGGACTTCCAAACAAATGGGAGATTTACAATACCTTACGTCAAGATATAGAATTATCACCCTATATCCCTTCTACTGAGCAAGCTCTCTCCTCTTCTGCCATCCTACGAACCTTAATGAAGAAGCATCAAATCATCCTTAAGCCAGTGAAAGGATCAATGGGAAAAGGAATTATTGGTCTTTTTCTTCATCGTAATTATGTTAAGGCCGTCTATAAAGACGCAAATCTTTTAAAAAAGAAGCAATTTACGACAAGAGGAGATTTAAAAAAGTGGTTGGATTCCGTTATTACCAGTCAACCATATTTACTACAAAACTATTTACCCCTACATGATGAAGGGAATCGTCCTTTTGATATTCGCATCTTACTTCAAAAAGACGGCAGAGGGAAATGGATTGAACAAGGGCGTGGAATTCGCCTTGGTTTACCGGATCATCTCATATCAAATTTGGGAGGTGGAGGTGAATCGCATACTTTTGAAAGCTGGACAGAAAATATGTCTTTTCATCAAAAGCAATTACTTTCGGATAATATTCATACAATTATTAATAGGCTACCCGAATTGTTAGAAGATCAATTTGAACCTCTGTTCGAAATAGGAGTTGATTTAGGATTGACAAGTGATGGTGCCATCTGGATTTTAGATACCAATTCGAAGCCGGGTAGAAAGGTTATTTTAGAAACCAGTCCAGAAAAAGAAGATACCCTGTACAGAACACTATTACAATACTGCCTCTATCTTCATTCAAGTTAGAAAAGCGGAAGGCGCCCTGACTGAGGAACATCGACTAACT
>NZ_JBALOP010000003.1:79056-119474 GCF_036962685.1 Bacillus sp. JJ1566
TGCTATGCATTTTCTTCGTGCGAGGATTATGCTGTCGAAGCTTCCCTTGTCCTGTGCAAGTTAAGCATAAGACGACCCCAACCTTCCGAAGCGAATGGCTTAGACCAGAGAGCCGATGGCGCCTGAAGCTAGACACCATTAAAAAGGAGCTGAAAAAATGCGAACACCGTTGCCACTTAAAATTACACAAGAAGAAAACGGAAAAGTGTATATTCCAAAAACCATTCAATTAAAAACACCGATTAAGCATATTCTGTTTGGAACATCCTCCTGTGAATGTGAGGTCATCCAAGCTAATAAACAGGAAATTATAGTATCTGAGGATCTTTTTTCATCCTTAAATATCCCATACACAAGTACAACTCAAGTATTTATTCATGAAGATCATCTTTACATTGGGCCGCTTGTCGGGATTTTTACGGCAGGTTTTAGTGAGTCGATGATTCGACCCATTGGGGATCGAACCTTGTTCTTCGCAAAACTTTTGGCCCAAGAAAAAGCAGTTGGAGCATATGTTTTTATTTTTGGGGCCAAACATATTGATTGGGTTAAAGGAACCATTCATGGACTTTTTCATAATCATAATGGCTGGGAAACGATTGAAGTCCCATTTCCTAATGTGGTCTATGACCGCCTTCCGAACCGCAGAACTGAAAAACATAAAGCCTTACGCGAAATCAAGCAACGTTTGCATCATGAGTATTTAATACCATGGTTTAATCCCGGTTTTTTTGACAAATGGGAAATTCACCAACTGTTAGAGGGTGACCACCGTGTTGCAACGTATTTACCGGAAACTCATAAAAGTCCAACCTTCACCTTAATTGAGCGGATGCTAGGGAAATATCAGCATGTTTATATTAAACCTGCTAACGGTAGTCTAGGTTTAGGGATTTATCAAATTCTATTTGATCGCGAAACCGGTGATTATTATAGTCGCTTTCGTGACCGAGATGGGAAAAATCGTCTCCAGCGCTTTTCTTCCATTGAGTCATTTATCAACACTCACTTCCGCGACAAACAATTAGAGCATTATATCGTCCAACAAGGAATTCATTTGCTTCGAAGCAATCATAAAACGATTGACTTTAGAATCCATACAAATAAAGATGAAAAAGGCAAATGGCAGGTCAGTGTAATGGCAGGTAAGATCTCTGGGCGCGGGAGTGTGACAACACATCTAAACAACGGGGGTATCGTTCGTACACTCACTGAAATTTTTCCGGATGACTCAGAATGTAAGAAGGTGACGAATTCTCTTAAACAGGCAGCACTTTCGCTGAGCGAAGCCATTGATTCAAGACAAAAAGGACATATTGGGGAAATTGGGTTTGATTTAGGTGTAGATAAAAATGGCAGTGTGTGGCTTTTCGAGGCAAACTCAAAGCCGGGCCGCTCGATATTTTCACATCCAAAGCTTAGAAAATATGATAAGCTCTCAAGCAGGCTTCCGTTGCAATATGCCGTATATTTAACAGAAACGACGATTAAGTCCCCTGAGGAAGTTTTCAAATGAGCACCATTTATTATCACATTGAAAAAAAGAAATGGTATCAATGTGAGGAAAAGACTGGACTTTTCTTCGGAAAGACAAAAACACTCATTTCTTATTTAGGGAGCAGCCCAGAGCAATCGCTCCCTTTTCCTGTTAAAAAAGATGGAAATATAGTTGGCCCTATTATTGGAATTCTTACAGGTCCTTCAAAAGACAATGCATTTATTGGAAATCCCAAGGTACTGAAAAGAATTCTGTCCTTACTACAGGAAAATGGTGCATTCGGAATCGTCCTTACCCCAAATTCAATACGGGGACATTCAGTTGAGGCATTTACCTTTTATCACCCCTTACAAAAGTGGATTAAATTACAAACTCCCCTTCCAAATGTTGTGTATAATCGAATTCCATATCGTCACATGGAGAAATCGCAGGACTTTAATGACGTCGTTTCCTTTTTAAAAATAAATGATATTCCCTTTTTTAATCCGTACTTTTTCTCAAAATGGGAGGTTTATCAAATTTTAAAGGGCAATGATTTTGTTCAACCATTTCTTCCAGAGACCACCCTCATTAAAGATGAAAGTGACCTTGAAGAAATGTTGGCAAAATATCAAATCCTCTATATAAAAAGCTCAACCGGACATAAAGGAATTGATCTTTACAGACTAAAAGCATTTCAAAATGAAATAAATATAGAAACACCGCTAGGAAAACAAAGTTATCCAACACTCACCTCATTTTGGGAGACGTTTAAGGATGACTTTATAAAAAATGACTATCTTTTGCAGGAAGCCGTTGAGGCCGACACCTATGAGGGGAATCGTTATGATTTGCGAATTTTATGTCATTATCATGAAAACGGACATTGTATTAGCGGCACCGGAGTAAGAGTTTCTGGTGAAAACGGAGTGACAACACATGTTCCAAATGGAGGGTCGATTATTCCCTACAACTTGGTTCGTCCTCGATTTGACGAAGCTATTTTGAAAAAGCTAGTGTTTGAAATTGGAAAGACACTTATGGATGAAACTGCTCATTTTATCGGAGAATTTTCTATTGACCTTGGTCGGTCGAAGGAAGGAAAATTGTTTATTTACGAAATTAATTCAAAACCAATGGTGTTTGATGAGCCACATATTCGCGAGAAGGGTCTTGAAAATTTAACCAAACTCCTTATAATGAAATCAACACAAACCTAAAGGGAGCGCTTACGATGATCTCACATTTTCAATGGAAGCCTTTATATAAAAGCAGCAAAATTCCCGGTTGGAGCTTTTCATTTTATTTTCAAGGAACAAAATATAATGGAATCTATAATAAGGATGGAAGCATTGATTGGCATGGCAACCATCCGGATTTGAAAGTCATTAATGACATTACAAAACAAATTCATGAATTAATGCTTTTTCATGTTTACGAATAAGAATTATTTCTTCGCCTCCTTCGCAAACTAAGCAACAAAGGAGGTTTTTTTTATGTCTGAAAAAGGAAAAGAACGTGAAGACCTTCAAAATGAAGGGAAAGATGAAGTATTTATGGATGTGGATCGCTTCATAAATGAAGGAATGGCTGGTGGTAGCGTCCACCGTTATCATGATGAACCAAATATAGAGGAAGCACGCGATTTTGAGAAAGAGGAACCACCGAACGTAATTGAATAACAAGTTAGCGACTCAGTCTCCTTCTGTTATAATAGAAGGAGATTTTTTGAATAGTTTGAAGGAGCTTATTACATGATTGAAAATTTAATGATGCATTATAAGGATGCTTTGATTACATCTGATTCCCCATATAAAACAGATTTGTATTCGTGGTTTCTAACAGATAATGGAGTATTTTTTGGCATTAAAAAGGACCGTCTTTCTACAAAAGAGACTTCCCTTTTATCTTCCCTTTTCACACCATATGGAACTCATGTCAATGATATGAACGATACACAGGCATTTTGGTATAACCTTTTATTTTTACAGCAAGGCAGCCTATCACCTGATCAATTTTCTTTTTCTCAGTGCCGGTTTATTCAATTTTATGCTGATCAACCGATTACTGACCAACTTGAATTCCAGGAGGCCATTCAGGCACTTTTACCAAGAGATTCCGTCTTTTTGTGGGAAAATGATTCAAGTGGTGTTCTTATTGAAACAAGAAATGAGGAAATGATGGAGGACGTCTTCTTCGATGAAATCACCGTTACGTTAACGAGTGATTTTTATACGGACATGCGTTTATTCATTGGCCAAATCCATCCCCTTTCTGACAATCTGAGTTCCCTTTTTCATAGTGAAAAAGAGTGGTTCCAAAAGGGAATACAATATTTACATAAACTAAAGGTCTATCGATTACATGATATTTTGCCTTTTTTAATACTTGAGGGAATGGACGCAGATTTTCGTAACCAACTAAAAAATGTAATTCCTGAAGAACTACGAGCTGACCATGAATTACTTGAAACAATAAAGGTATTCTTTGAAAGTGATTTAAATGTATCGAATGCATCGAAGCGACTATATATGCACCGTAATAGTTTGCAGTACCGAATCGAGAAATTTATTGAAAAGACTGGGATTGATATAAAGCATTTTCACGGTGCCGTAACGACCTATTTAGCTATTCTGGACTTAGAACATTTTTAACTTTATTCATATCAGTAGTCCCGCTTTTATAAATGGGTGCCTCGATTTTTCAGAGGAAATTTTTCGATCAATTAAAATCAAAGACTAAGTACGCCACTTCCTGTGGCAACGTCTTTATGACCCACTTCCTGTGGGCCTAAAAATCGGGCGCAAATACGCCAAGGGTATTTAATTATTGATTCGTAGACATGCACGAAAACCCTTTCATCGTTTTGTGCAATTTACACATTTACGCATTTTTTTCTTTAAAGTAAACTTTAATTATCGAAAACGTTTACACTAGGAGGATAAAAAATGGCTGAATTAGTTTTAGATCATATTTATAAAGTATACGACAATAAAGTAACTGCAGTAGAAGATTTTAACCTTCATATTAAAGATAAAGAGTTTATTGTATTCGTAGGTCCATCTGGATGTGGTAAGTCAACAACTTTACGTATGATTGCTGGATTAGAAGAAATTTCTCAAGGGGATTTCTTTATCGACGATAAGCGTGTAAATGATGTTGCTCCAAAAGATCGTGACATTGCGATGGTATTCCAAAACTATGCGCTATACCCACATATGAGTGTATATGATAACATGGCATTCGGATTGAAGCTTCGTAAATTCCCGAAGGATGAAATTGACCGTCGTGTGAAAGAAGCTGCAAAAATTCTTGGACTTGAAGAATACTTAGCTCGTAAGCCTAAAGCATTATCAGGTGGTCAGCGTCAGCGTGTTGCATTAGGACGCGCAATCGTTCGTGATGCAAAGGTATTCTTAATGGACGAACCTTTATCAAACCTTGATGCAAAGCTTCGTGTACAAATGCGTGCTGAAATTTCTAAGCTTCACCAACGTCTACAAACAACTACTATCTACGTAACTCATGACCAAACAGAAGCAATGACGATGGCTACTCGTCTTGTTGTTATGAAAGATGGTATTATTCAACAAGTTGGAGCACCAAAAGATGTTTATGACAATCCAGAAAACGTATTCGTTGCTGGTTTCATCGGATCACCTGCGATGAACTTCTTCCCAGGTACATTACAGGATGGTACATTCACAATTGGTGATGTAAAAGTTACTGTTCCAGAAGGTAAAATGAAGGTCCTTCGTGAACAAGGCTATGTAAACAAAGATATCATCCTTGGTATTCGTCCAGAGGACATTCATGATGAGCCTGTTTTCATTGAATCTGCTCAAGGTTCTAAAATCAATGCCCAAATCGAAGTATCTGAATTAACTGGTGCTGAAACAATGCTTTATTCACAGCTTGCTGGCAATGACTTTGTTGCACGTGTTGATTCACGTACGCAAGCAAAACCAGGTGAAACAATCGAACTTGCATTTGACATGAACAAATGCCACTTCTTTGATGCAGAAACTGAAAAGAGAATTCGCTAATATAGAAAAAAGTCGCCCGAATCATTTAAACTGTACCCTTTGTAAAGGACATTTAAAAAAGGTTATGCAACTTGGAGAAGATGATTTCTGTATTCAACAGGAGTCATCTTCTTTAAATTCCATTGATACCTAAAATTATTGTGGTAAGTCATATAACTTCTTATTTCCTTTTTAAGTTCATCTAAAGAACTACATGTCTTTATATTAGCTTCATCCTTAAAATGACCAAAAAATGATTCTTGAGGTGCATTATCCCAACAGTTTCCCTTTCTCGAAATCGATTGCCTTAGCCCCAGTTGTTTTACTTGTTTTTGAAAAGTAGGACTGGTGTAATGCACGCCCTGATCCGAATGAATAAATACTCCTTCTGCAAACTCTATTTTTCTATTATTTTTTAACTTTACTAATGTATCAGTAGCTAGATCCAATGTAAGTTTATCGGATACATTATAGGCCACTATTTCATTCGTTGACCCGTCTAAAATAGTGGATAAATAAGCCTTTTGATTCTTTCCATAATAAAGATAAGTGATGTCTGTAAGCAGCACTTTACCTGGAATATCTTGTTTGAACTCTCTGTTTAGTAAATTTGGCAATACAGAGTGTTCCTGAGTAGCCTTTAACATTTTCTTATAGGGATTAGTCCTTCTAATTGGACATACAATATTATATTTCCTCATGATTCTTCGTATTAGCTTTAAGTTGTATGTAATATTAAACTGCTTTTCTAAGGTCATTTTAATCTGTCTTGCGCCTTTACTACGGCGTTTATAATGAAAAGCCTTTAAAATATTATCTTTCAGTAACAAATCTTTTTTCTCCAGTAGATTTCTACTTTCCTGAGATTCTACAGAGAAATATTTATAGTACCCTGATCGTGAAACCCCCGAAAGTTCGCACAAATAGCTAACCATATTTTTAAGCACGTACTCTTCAATCACCGAGTGAATTAAAAGAAACTTCTGTTCAGAAGAAACCTTTACTTGTTTATCTCCACTCCCCTTTCCATCATGTCTAACTTTTTTAACAACTCGTTCTCCGCACGAAGAAGATGAATCTGAGCCTCTAACTTTGCGTTTTTTTCTTCTAGTGAAAGTTCTTTTTCAGACGGTCTCCCAGAATTGGTCGTACGTGTATCCTGAAGTCCCAATACCCCAGATTCTTTAAATGCTTTTCTCCATCTATAGGCAGCCCTTTGAACTCTGACCATTCCAATCAGTTCAACATCAAAACCATGGTCTTCAAAAACCTGTCTAGGTGTCTTTCCATCCTCTGTTTCAGCTATCAATATTCTTTTAAATTCATCTGAATAAGTAATACCCTTTGAACTAACAGATTTAGCATATGGATTATTAGAAAGTAATTTTATTTCTTTCTCTGAAAAGTATTTTTTTGTCATTTTATTATTCTCCGATTCCCCGTTTTGTTCATTATACAAAAAAGCACCCTATAGGACAGACCTTTTTTTAGTGTCTACTCTATAGGGTACAGTTTACATTTGTTGGGCGACTTTTTTTTATGGGACCAGAGGGGAAACCATAGGAACCGTCCCCATGGTCCCTATTCTTTGATTAACTTTACCTCTTCGTAATGACAGTTTGTACAATAAAATAGATGGGCACATTCTTTGTTTTGTAAGGTTGTTTGGATGCCATCTATTTTTTTCATGTCATCAATTTGCATATATGCACTATAATCATCAAAATAATCGATAATACGACCAGAATCCTCTAAAGAATTCCCACATTGTGCGCATGAGAAACTAGCGTTGTTAAAGCCATTACATAATGGACAAATAGGCATGATTTTCTCTCCTACTCATATTCGTTTTTACCTAGTTTTTCGATGAAGCATGGCTGTTATGCTTTCTTTCCCATAGGAATTAATTGGCAATGCCATTTTCGAATATAATCTTTGCTTCGTCACATAATACTTAGTACAAACACAGCAATACACAACTCACCCAAGCAACACCGAAAAAACTTTATTACAAACGGGTTAGCCTAGAGGCTAAGGAAACCCTTATATCTGGTGCAATTCCGGAGTAACCCACCAAAAAAAATCAGTTTAAGGAGATGAAGGAAAATGGCAAACAACAATAGTAACCAATTAGTAGTACCAGGTGCTCAACAAGCTATCGACCAAATGAAGTATGAAATTGCAACAGAATTTGGTGTTAACTTAGGTGCTGACACTACATCTCGCGCAAACGGATCAGTTGGTGGAGAAATCACAAAACGTTTAGTATCATTCGCTCAACAATCTATGGGTGGAAGAGCTTAATTACAATTAAATATTTTGGCTAAAGAGGCACCCTTCAATGGGTGCCTCTTGTTTTTTCTCGGTATTACTCTTCCCAACTTTTGACTAGATTTATTACATAATATTGTTGGAATACTAAGCCATGAAGATACTATTTTTTAGGAGGAGTTTGCTTTGAAGGACAAATTACAAAACAACACTGAAGGATTAGCTGCACGACATTACCAGCCTGGAGATTATGAAAAGAACGATGAATTATCCTCCGGACTTGCAACAACCCATGAACAAGTGAGCGATTCTTATATGGAAGGTGAAATTACAGCACCTTTCAATAATTCGAAGGCAAAAAAGGAAGAAGCTACAAGTGACGGCTACCAGGATTACTATTCATAAGCATCGAATTTCCTTTTAGGAGAGATCTAATTTGAGCGAAGTAAATCAATTTATACGGGATATAACAACAAAGGCAAAAGAAACATTTTCAAATACATCCCAAATCGTAAAAGAAAAAATAAATACAGTATTGCATAGGCCAATGGCTACAATAGATGACCTAGCACACTATATTTCAACCCATCCAGATACAAGTTTCGATAAAAAAGAGTTTCTTGGGTTTCAGTATCATTTTTACCACCTTAAGTTAGCAGATACTACCTTTTATCTCGAAACAAAAGGCAAACAGAGTGACTATATTTTAGACCTGTCTGTGGCGTCAAACGAAGGTAAACTTTTTGAATACCATTCTTTCGAAAAGAAATATGGAGTGGACGAAAAAGTCCCTATCCCAGCAGCCCTATCCAATATCATTCAGTAAAAAGGGAACCAAGGGGAAGGTTCTGCTGGTTTTCCATTTATTTGAAAACCACAAGAACCGTCCCTCTGGTCCCTATATTGGTTGGTTTACACCTACATTTACTTTTCTGATACGGCGGTTTTCCACTTCTGTGACTGTTAAGGTTAGATGCAGGTAATCAAAGGTGTCTCCAGAAATAGGAATTTTTTCAAAGGTTTCAAATATCCAACCACCAACTGAATGGTGTGAGCTTTCCGGTTCTTCAATACCGATGATTTCCGCAAAATCATCAAGTGGCATATCAGCATTTATTTCATATGTATTTTCATCTATTTGTGTAATATATTTAATTTTTTCATCATGTTCATCCCAAATCTCACCGACGATTTCCTCGATGATATCCTCTAATGTAATCAAACCCGATGTTCCACCAAATTCATCAACTACAATCGCCAAATGTGTTTTGCTTTTTTGAAGTTCAGGGAGTAAGGTTGAGATTTTCATCGACTCCACCACAAAAAATGGTTTGCGGATAATTGAACGAACATTGATTTTCTTTTGTTGAACGAGAAGACTTAAAAATTCACGTTCTGATAAAATCCCAATGATATTATCAGTATTGTCTTCGTAAACTGGCACACGAGAATAGCGTTCCTCAAAGAACATATCTCTTATTTTTTCAATGGAATCATTGACTTCAACCGCAACCATATCGATACGGGGCGTCAAAATCTCTCCCACTAAAATATCATTAAAATCAAGGGAGCGATGTACTAATTCTTTTTCTTTATTATCAATAACTCCTTCTTCCTCACTCAAATCAACCATTACCTTGATTTCTTCTTCGGTAAAGGACGGAGTATCAATATTACTTTTGCTAAGCTTGGCTGCAAATGCTTTTAGTAATCCAATAAGATAAGTAACTGGAGTTAGTAGCTTCATTAAAATAAACAATACCCCAGAAACACGTAATGAGAAGCTTTCCGCATTTTCTTTTGCGAATGATTTTGGAAGAACTTCTCCAAATACTAAAATGAGTAACGTCATCACAAACGTACTAATAACAAGTCCAGGATTTCCTCCAAGAAGATCTAAAGCTAGCTTCGAAGCAATTGATGCAGCAGCAATATTTACGACAGTTTTTCCAACTAAAATAGTTGAAAGGGTGTTATCAAAGTGCTCCGTAATATAAAATGCTTTCTTACTTCCACGTCGCTTTTCATCGACGTAATTCTTCAGTCGTATTCGGTTAAGACTCGAATAGGCTGTTTCACTTGCTGAGAAAAACGCTGATAACATGATTAGAACGAGTAACAAAATGATGGTACTCTGTGGCAAATCGTCCACTTAAATTTCACACTCCTAAATTGTAATTGACTTTGTTTTTGTTTATGATGGAGATAATAAGGGTCATACAAAAATATCGATTATTTTTATAATAGCAAACATTCTTTTATATGGGAATGATTATCTAATCAAATGCGCCTTTGCGTATTTGCGTCCGATTTTTTTGTCCCACAGGAAGTGAGCCATAAAGACGTTGCCACAGGAAGTGGCGTACATAGTCTTTGATCTTAATTGACCGAAAAATTACCTTTGAAAAATCGTGGCATCTGCCGGAGGCTCTAACTTTATTCAGTCTGGATTTGAACTCTCAACTGAATTGTTAAGTTTTCTGCATTCATTCCCACCTATAGTAGTAGGAGCCTCAACTTAATAAAGTTAGGTGTGATTTATATCACACCGAGTGATTTTTAGTATTGATATAGTACTAATAAGTAAAATATTTCGTGGCGGTGATTAACATGGACTTTAAACTCAATACTTTATATGAAGAAATTGGTGGCGCAGAAGCTATCCAAAATTTAGTGAATACATTTTATCCTAAGGTATATGCAGATCCTGATTTAGCACCTTTGTTTGAAGGTGATATTGAGGAAATTAAAAGAAAGCAATATATGTTCTTAACGCAATTTACTGGTGGACCAACATTATATAGCAACGAATTTGGAGCCCCTGCAATGAGACATCGCCATATGCCTTTTGAGGTCACACCTACACGTGCCAGAGCTTGGCTACGCTGTATGAAAGAAGCATTCGAGGAAACCGGCCTGACTAGTGATGCAGCTGAAGCCTTCTATGCTCGCCTTCAACAAGTGGCAGGTATAATGGTTAATACGGCTGATTAATATAGCTAGACAACAAAAAAAACCACGAGAAATCGTGGATTTTTCTTATGATTCGATGATAATCGCACCGATAAAAAACACTAACACTAAAGCTGCCGCAATATTAAATGTAATTGATAATTCGTCCACAATGACTCCCCCATTATCTGTTCTATGGTATAAGAGTATCATCAAATGTGGAAAAATCAGGTTCATTATTAAGGCAGTTTTTTGTCAAAGGAATGAACATTTTGTGAATCTGCACGTTGTGCAAGCCAATTTGAAATCATCCTAAATACCGATGATATAGACTCTTTGCTTCAGATAAATCCTTAGTTCCATGGATAAGTACTCGACCATCCTTGAAAATAACAATTCTATGCGGAGCTTTTGTAAATGATAGTAAGTATGTGTTTTTTTCTACTTTGCCACCTTGAATAGTTAATAGTTCTGCAAGAGAATCTAAATCTCTTTCCATTCTTTCACTTGGTCGGATTTGAACTGATTCCCTTCCACATAAAACGGCTGATTTTGTTTGATTCTCAAACGATAAAAAAGGATAGGTTGGATTTGTTCCGCATGAAAGACAGTCTTCCTTTTTTACGCGATCAACTTTAATCGCAGTATGTTGATTTTTCCATAAATCAAAGGATACTAATTTTTTTCGGAGAGCATCGTAATCCTCAACCAAGATTTTAAGTGCCTCTGTTACCTGATAGGCAACAACCATTTGAACAGCTGGACTAATGATTCCTACCGTGTCACAAGTAAGTCCTCCCATTGGTACGGTTTCTAGGAGACAATGAAGACAAGGTGTCTCTCCTGGCATTATACAATAGCTAATCCCATAGCTCCCGACACATGCCCCATAAATCCATGGGATGTTGTATTTTTGGGATGCGTCATTGAGAAGCATTCTAATATCGAAATTGTCGGTGGCATCGATGATTAAATCAACGCCGGCAACGATATTCTCTATTTCTTGAATCGAAACATCCATTACATGAGCTTGGATATCTACCTCTGAATTTATTTTTTCCAAGCGTTCTTTAGCTGCAATTGCTTTTGGTAAACGATTGGCTGCATCTTCTTCACTATATAGCTGCTGCCTTTGTAAATTCGTCCACTCTACGTAGTCACGGTCAACTAATGTCAGCTTTCCAATACCGGCACGCACAAGCCCCTCAGCACTTCCCGTACCAAGCGCACCAGCACCGACTATAAGAACATGTTTACTTCTAATTTTCTTTTGACCATGGATTCCAATTGGAGTAAATAACTCTTGCCGAGAGTAGCGTTCAGTCAACTCGTATTCCTTCCTTCTAATATAGTTCTTGTTGCTATAGTACCATAGGAAAGACTTATATATAAAAGAAAAAGCTAGGATAGAAAAACGTTCCCAGCTCAGAAAGTATTATTCTACATATACGGCCGTACCATATGCAATAATTTCAGATGCATTTTGCATAACGAATGAGGTTTGTAGGCGCAACCCGATAACTGCATTTGCTCCTTTTGCCTTCGCGTCTTCTACCAATCGACCAATTGCTTTTTGACGAGCTTCTTCCATCATTTCGGTGTAATCGGAAATTTCTCCACCGACAATTGTTTTCAATCCCGCCATAATATCTCTACCAATATGCTTGGACTGAACCGTTCCCCCTCTTACAAACCCCTTTAGTTCTTTCACTTCTTTACCTGGTACATAATCAGTAGTCACGATAATCATTTTCGTCATCCTCCTCTTTCTCACGTTTTCGTTCCCAAACTAATAAAGCAAACAATAAAACAATGGCAACCATGTAAAACGCATAGAACGTCAGCGCCTTTGAAATATCAATGAACAAAAAAACTATTCCTACGATTTGTCCAACAACGGCTATCATCAATACAATATATTTCGCAATATTTCTCATCATTCCCTACCTGCTTCTGCCTCGATATATTTTTCTTGCAAATAAAAGATAAAAAACAATTGGCATTGGTGTTTGAATTAATCCCCAAATTCCCCAAAACCAGTAATTATGGCCCCGTTTTCTTGCGTCTAAAAATAACCAAAAGCTTTGGATAAGTAAGATAATGACGATTAAGATCCAGAATTTGATATCATACGTATTCATGTACGCATCACCCGTTTCCGATATCGATAGAAGCTATATACTGGAAAGCTTATAGTTGCAATGCCTTGAATAATGATAAAGGCAAAGGGAAGTTGGAAAAATGCAGTGATTAAACCCGTCATAATGAATAAAGCAATTAATATAAAAGCAGTTAGCTCTCGTCTAAATTTCTTCTTTTGTTTTTGTTGTTCAGCTTCTGCCATTTGTTCAAAAGCTCGCAAATCAGGAGTGAAAACCGAATAATGATGATCTATTTTAGTTAGTGCTTCATTTATTTCCCGAATCGTTTCCACGTCTTCTTCATGTTGTTGTTCGTTCTTTAGTAAGACTAGCTTGTTTTTCTTCATTGGGTCTCAACTCCTTTCTTACTGTTTGAATTCCGTTATGTATTCTCGATTTAACAGTACCGATTGCGATATGAAGCATTTCCGCTATTTCTTCATATGAATACCCATAGTAATGTTTTAGAACAATAGGAATCCGAATTTCATCTGATAGCCTGCCTAGTGCATTAAGAACATCATTCCAATCCTCTGACTGGTTTTCAAAATGCCATTTCATTTTGCGTAATGCCTGTTCCTGATGCTGATAGTTTTGTTCGCGTTTCTTTTTACGTAGATCGTCAATGTATAAGTTCGTCGCAATTGTGATGAGCCATGAGGAGAATTTTGCTTTTCCATTATACATTTTGATTTTTTCCATGCTTTTCATCATTGCTTCCTGTGCCAGGTCTTCGGCAATATCAGGCTTCATTGTAACTTTTATTAGATATTTCACTAAAAAAGGATAGTGCTCCTTAAAAAGCATTGCAAACGCGAGCGAGTCACCACGCTTTGCACTCCGAATTAGTTCCTTTTCATCCATGCAATGAATTCTCCCCTAAGAAGATTTTTTATCTAGATTTTCATTAATAATACGAATAAGAAAGTTAAAAAGTTCACTTCAGCTAAAAAAAATTTGATTACATTCATTTTACCCTGTTTAACCCAAAAAAGAAGCCAAACCATAGATAGGTCTGGCATCTTTTTAATAGTTTATTCGTTATCTGCTGTTGTAGTTTTTCTTGTTTGGGCTATTTCTTCGGTTAAATTGTCGATGCTGTTTCTGACATTCCCTTTTCCTGACAGGTTTTCAATGATTTCTTTTACATCGATACCTGAAGATGCCTTTAATGATTCTTGCAAGGTAGACATTAAGTTTGTTGCATAGCCAGTTACCTTATTGGCACCGCCGTTTTCCCCGCTACTACCAGTATCCACAACTGTAATTTTATCAATATTTGATAATGGCGCAGCCACTTCTTTCGCATATTGAGGAAGCATTTTAATAACCATATCGAGGATAGCTGCTCTTCCATATTGCTCGAATGCTTCGGCGATTTTTTGCTTTGCTTCCGCTTCGGCAAGACCCGTTAAACGGATAATATCTGCTTCTGCTTCCCCTTGTGCACGCTGGGCTTCTGCTTTTGCAAGACCATCGATACGGATTTTCTCAGCCTCTGCTTTCGCCATTGCTTCAATACGATATTTATTTGCATCTGCTTCTGCCAATTGCTTCGCTTTTTCCGCCTCTGCGGCTTGAACGACTGCATAGCGATCAGCGTCCGCTTTCTTCTTAACCTCTGAATCGTATTGCTTTTCACGACGTAAAATTTCTTTTTCTTCGAGTTCAATTTGCTTCTGTCTTTCAATGATTTGAACTTGCATTTGTTGCTCGGTTACCTCTTGTTTTGCTCTAGCTTCTTCTAGATGGTAGGCTTGGTCAGCTCGTGCTTTTGCAATATCTTGCTCTCTGCGGTACTCAGCCATTTTTAATTGGTTTATTTTTGCTGCTTCTGCTACTTCTGTTGCGCGCTCTAATTCAGATTTTTGGGCTTCTTTATCTGCCTCTGCACGCTTAATTCGTGTTTCCTTATCAGCCTCTGCGGTCGCAATATCTGCATCACGTTTTACCTGAGCAATTCTTGGTTTACCTAATGAATCGAGGTAGCCGTTCTTATCACGAACATCCTTGATTGTGAACGATACAATGATAAGCCCCATTTTTGCTAAATCCTGCGATGCAACACGCTGTACTTCTTGTGAAAACTTTTCACGGTTTTTATAGATTTCTTCAACTGTCATCGAACCGAGAATCGAACGAAGATGACCCTCTAATACTTCTCTTGCTTCATTTTCTCTGTCTTCTTTTCGTTTTCCTAAAAATTGTTCAGCTGCGGTTGCAATTTCAGAAATCGATCCACCGATTTTAATAATCGCCGTTCCATCAGCCATTACCGGTACACCCTGTTCTGTATATACTTCAGGTGTTTGAACATCAAGTTTACTAGATAAGAGACTTAGTGGTTCAGCCTGCTGGAAGACTGGAAGTACGAATGTACCGCCACCGCGGACAATTTTAATTCGATTACCCGCTTCGTCCACATGAACATTTTTTCCTCCTAAGTAGCTTCCTGTTACAATAAGAGCTTCATCAGGACCCGCTGTTCTGTACTTTGTAACAAATACTCCAATAAGTGCAAGAAGTAAAAATGCAACTACACCAATAACGATCCAAATTCCTGTTGTCATGAATGATTTCCCCCTTTAATTGTCATGTTTTGATAAGGTAAGACGTATGCAACGCCTTCTTTGATATCTATAATAAGAACCTTTTCATCGTAGGGAATAGGTTCATTATCAAAGCTTTTTGCTGATTTCGCGATGGTTCCGCTGATTCCTTCAATGACCACTTCACCGAAGCCATCAACAGGAATTGACGTAATGACCTTGCCAATTCGTCCTTTCAAATCCTCTTCTTTGTAAACCATTGATTCCTCTGCAGACGACAATGGAATCAAGACGAATACATTCAATAATGTGACTAAAATGAGTGCTAATACGAGTGAAATAACAAAAATTAAAAAACTATGAAAGGAAAGCAATTTTTCAAAAATGTAACCAGATGCGCTTAAAAATGTGAGGAATGAGAAAATGAGTGTCGGGCTCAAAAAGCTGTCTGGGAAGATTCCCTCTAAAAAATCACCAAATAGGATAAAAAGCAGAGTACCAATCCCACTTAAGACTAACCCAATAAGATATATGGTTTGAATATCGTATCCAAATAACTCCATAGCTTCACCTCCATATTTATAATCAAATGAGCCTTGGCGCATTTGTACCCAGATTTTATGCGAACTTACTCAAAAAACGCCCTTTTAAAATTTGATGCATCCTCCGGAGACTTAACTTTTTTTCAGTCGGAATTAAAACCCGACTGAATAAAGTTGTAATTTTGTAATTTTCTTTACATTTTCATTTACGATAATAAGAAGCAAAAGGTTTCACTTTTTTATGAATTATTTTTGAAATCTATGTAAAAGGTTGTCGATTTGGTATCGTTTCAAGAAACATACAAATTATCCCTATTTTTACAATACTCTACAATCATACCGAAATAAATAATTTTTTCATTATAATCATAAAAAAAGAGCAAGCCCCCTTTATTTAGGGACTTGCTCTTAGTCATCATCTTTATTTTTCTTTTTTTCTTCCTTTTTCCGTTCCTTCTCTTCTTTTTTCCGTTTTTTCTCTTCTTCCTTCTGGTTCTTCTTTTCATCTTTCCACTTATCTTTGTTCTTTTCTTGCCCTTCGCTTTCCTTCCATTCATTTTCCTTCTTTTTAATAGGAGGCTGATAGGCAGGAAGATTGAAAGAACTTGGCGGTACATTACTTAAAGATTGTTGGAACATTTCCCTAAAAATCGTGGCGGCAGTAGAACTGGTATTTGTTAAGTAATGACTCTCATCTGTCTTGTCATATCCAAGCCAGACTGCACCAACAAGCTCTGGTGTATATCCGACCATCCAAATATCCTTTGCACCATTAATACCATCGATGGGTACCTGGGTAGAACCAGTCTTTCCTGCCACTTCTCTTCCTTCAATTTTAGCATGGCTACCAGATCCGTTTTCAACTACACCCTTTAACATAAATGTCATTCTTTTGGAAACTTCGGAGGTCGTAATTTGGACCGGTTCTTCCTTCCACTCGGCTATGATTTCTCCACTTGTATCAACAATTTTTGAAATGGCATGGGCTTTTGTCTTTTTCCCTTCATTCGGGAAAGTTGTAAAGGCTTCGGCCATGTGAATCGGGGCAACCCCTTTATCAAGGCCGCCAAGGGCAATACTTAAGTTTTGATCATTTTCTGTAATTGGAAGTCCAAACTCTTTTACAGATTCTATACCTGTTTTCAGGCCAATTTTGTTTAAAAGCCATACCGCCGGAACATTATCTGAGTCCCTTACTGCATCATATATGGTCACACTGCCTTTAAATTTTCCAGAGACATTTGATGGTTGATAACCGTTGAAGCTCATTGGTTTATCCGGCAATACATCATATATGCTGTAGCCATGCTCAAGTGCTGGTGTATACACAGCAAGTGGTTTAATTGTTGAACCTGGCTGTCTTCTTAATTGGGTCGCATGATTGAAACCTCGAAACACATGCTCACCTCGTCCCCCAACTAATGCACTAATTCCACCAGTCTTAGGGTCTACTAATATAGCACCACTTTGAAGCAATTGGTCCTCAGGGCTAGCAGGAAATAAACTGTCATTTTTATAGATATTTTCCACAGATTCCTGCATATGAGGATCAAGCTCCGTATAGATTTCTAAGCCGCCAGACATAACTTCATTTTGTGTGAGACCATATTTTTCAATCGCTTCTTCAATAATATGATCAACATAGTATGGATACTTTCCTTCATAGGGGTCAAGCTGACGCCCCTTAAACACCATCTCTTGCGCTTTTGCTTCCTTTACTTGATTGGAAGTCAGATATCCTTCCTCTTCCATCATGGCTAAGACAAGATTTCTTCTGTTTAATGATTTTTCTTGGTCGATTAACGGATTCATTCTAGATGGTGATTTGATTAATCCAGCAAGAATGGCACCCTCACTCACCGTTAAGTCATTAACCTCTTTACCAAAATACGTTCTTGCGGCGTTTTTTATCCCCCATGCCCCTTCACCAAAATAAATTTGGTTTAAATACATCTCAATGATTTTCTCTTTTGAGAAAGTACGTTCAATTTTTTGTGCAAGGAAGAATTCTTCTATTTTACGTTTCAATGTTTGTTCATGCGTTAGAAATACATTCTTTGTTAATTGCTGGGTAATCGTGCTTCCACCCTCAACGATTTCACCCGCTTTTAAATTCCGGAAAAGCGCACGAAAGATCCCGATGTAATCGACACCAGGATGCTTGTAAAATCTCCGGTCTTCGATGGCGATTACCGCTTGAATCACATGAGGGGGAATTTTTTCATAGCCGACGCCTTCAATTTTAGGTCCAGGTACCTTGCTTGCAATTTCCCCATTTTTATCATAAATAATAGTTGGTTCCGGTAACGGATTATTTAAAGCACTAACATCCCGAGAATTGATATACATGTTGAGCCCAATCGCAACGAATAAAATAAAAAGCAGCCCCACTAACAGGATGATTTTTACTCTTCCCACCCCGGACAAAGTCTTGATGAAATTTTTTCCCATTCGAATGCCCTCCAGATTGTACAAATAAAAAATAAGGCAAAAATAGCGCTACATATATTTATTCGAACAAAGAAAAAATTTATGAGCATACAAACGGAAATAAAATTTAAATTAGTTTTTTAAGAATTTATTGATTCGGTCTGTTAGTTCAGTTCTGTCATAGCTGCTGTATAGATTACTTGCAAGACGTATTGGGTCACCGAAGAAAAAGCGTTCGTACAAGGTTTGCCTAGAACCGAATGTACTAATAGAAAGATCCCATGCAAGTCTAAAAAGTTTGACTCGATCATATGAATTAGCGTTTGCAGCCTGTAAATATTGATCAAGATCGGCTCTTCTTTCACCAGCAAAATCCTTTTCAGTTGGAATTGAAACAAGGCCGCTAGCACCCAATAGTTGTAATATCTCAGTAAAACGAGGATACAGACGAGGGAATAAATTAATTGCAGTATATAGAGGGTGAAGTGCAGGGGCCATTGTACCCCATTTATCCATTTTCGCTTGAATTTCTGATGTTAACAATAATGCTTTCATAGTCTCTAGTCCAATGATAATTTCACTGATTTTTTCTTGAACATGCTGGTAGCCCCCGATGTTAATGGTATCAACCAAAGCTTGAGCTACCCCTAACAGACTTTCCGCTTTTACAACCTGTCTAGAAATAACCTGATGCAGGACTAATGGGAAAAAGCTTGTTTCAGTATACATTTTATTCGCACAATCCATACATCCATTCATAAAGATTCATTCCCGCGGAACATGAACATTGTTGAACACGATGATTGTATCCATTTCTTCAAACCTCGAGCCAAGGGGATGATCAAAGGATGACTCTCGATATGCAAATGATTCTCTGCAAAGAAAAGTTAATCCTTGCGTGTTACTTGGGATTGAAAAAGCATAAGCATAGTCTTTATTAAATAAATTTCCACCTGATGGAAAGACGATTAATTCATCTGTAATGCCACCTTGTGTAGCTAGTAATCTTGCACCGTGGACAATAATCCCATCTGTATTTTCATCGATAACTTTGGCCGCTATAATATTATCTTCGTCATCCATATGGAAAAGAGAACGGTTTGTTTGTGGATTGATAAATGTATGTGTAAATGAATAATCCTTTTCGCATGCTTCCTCATAAAATCTGTGTAGATTTTTCACAAACTCCGGATTATTAGAAGAAAATAAATCAGCAGCTGCATTAATCGCCATTAAGGACGTATTCATATAGTCGGGAGAGCGCCCCATCATTCCAAGTGTACTTTTTGCCCATGTTTGAATCATCCGGCGTCTTTTTTCTAAATCTTCTTTAGTCTTTGGTTCTAGATAAGAGGTACCAATCTGATTACCTGTTTTAGAAGAGGTAAAAGTCATGATGTCTTGGATTGTCGAATCACATTGAATGTCATAAAGCTTTGCCTGACTTTCCATCACTCCACAAAAAGCAGGATGCTCAGAAATATTCCCTTTTACTTTCTCCCCATCAATCCATAGATTGGAATGAAGTTTATTAATTCTATCAATATAGTCTTTACCAGATATTATCCCCATTTTCAACACCTCCACAGGCTACTAAACTAAAATATGCTCCAACTTTTCAACACGTGAGATATTTTTTAACAGTATCCTGTCAAAGTTATGGTCGCTCAGTAAATTTCGGAAGCAAAAGGTGCCTAATGTGATAGGCACCCTGAGGAGGTATTGTATTAGCGTACGCATTCTAGGATGTCAGTGTACATTCTTGAATGGTAGTACATGCCAAACTGCAAGCCACGTTCAATGATTTGCTTTTGGTCTCCTTCATAACTTAACGCAACAACTTCATAAATTTCATTAGCATGCTGAACATCTAGTACCTCATGGTCCGAAAAATGAACAAGTGATTTGTTTTCGCTACCATAATTACTTTTTGCAAATTGACCAACCAATGGAGACACTCGGGCAACAATTTCTTCGATTACACCCAGTGCTGCAAGTCCCTCTAAATAATGGTAATGAAGGCATAAGTCAGTCAATCCACGATTATAAGCGATAACTGGGATGCTTGGCTCACTTCTTTTTATTTCATCCTCTGAAACACCAATCCCTATTAAAAATTCCTTATAGGTCTGGCTATGAACATATTTTTCGTTCATTTTTCCATGCTCTTCAAACAAATTTTCCACTAGAGGCATTCTCATCCGGTAGTCTGACATATTTGTTATAATCGCTGATAAAAACCGTGGAAAATAAAGAACAACATGATAAATTTGAAGGGCAATTACCTTTCGTTGTTCTATTGAGAATTCACCATTACCTAACGCTATAAACAATGGATGCTCTTCAATTTTCTTTTCTTGAAACATTCGATCTGTTACTTTCTTTAGCTCTACAAATTTCTCCATCATAAAATCCCCCTAAATAAGTGTTAATTCGTGAAAATCCATTGAAAGGTTTGCCGGAATATCGCCATACGCAAACGTCGTTGATGAAAGTTTTATATAAAATGGATTACTTCGGTAGTGCTCAGCTTCCTCACCCGATACTCCAAAAAACAAATAGGTGAACTTTTGCTTAAACTTGTTTTGAATAAAAGAGATGAATTCCTTTTGATAGTTTTGTGGCTCTTCCTTTGCAGCGAAAAACGCCAAATAGCCATGCCGAAATTCCTCCCCTTGATTTGGAAGCGGTGGACAACCTGCTATCCTACAAAACAAATTCACTATTTTGAACGAAAAAGGAAGTTTCCTAGAAAGCCTGAGCTTTCGTGCATTGGATTGATCCACGAGCTTGCAAATGGCAAGGCTTTCGTTTTTCTCATCCCTCAAACTTAAAAACACACCATTTTCTTTAAAAAACATTTGTTTTCCACATGGAGCAAATGGCTGATGTCTCGCCAAATTTTTATAAATTTCCCATGCTTCTTCTCCGTCAACTTCGTTTATATGATGACGGCTTTTCCGATATTTCATAAACATCGGTGCACCAATATGAATGGTTTTACCAATTTCAATTCCACCCGGAAGGAGTTCATTTCCTTTTGTCATAGATGTTTTGTTGGTGTTGCTATCAAGAACGGTGGAAAACATCCATTTCACAGTTCCTTCGTTTTGATAATGAGACAATAATTGTTCTGCCAAGCGGTAAAAAGCAAAAGTCCGATGATAGTCAGGATGAATTCGTAGATCATTTAAGTAATACACTTTTTCACAAGCTTCATTAAGGACCCGCTTTTGCTCACTAACGGCGACACAGCCGATTAATTCATCTTTCTTAAACAACCCGAAATGCCTTGTCATACCAAATTCTTGAGACAAGCCAAAGAAATTGGGAGAACGGTCAACATAGAAAAGTTCGCTTCCCGTATTTGTCTTTTTCGTTAAATAAAGTAATTGTTGATGATGGGTTTCATCAAGCTCCAAAAATTCATAGGTCATACACACTGCCCCACTGTTATTTTTTGATATAACATCGAACGTTCTAACCCTTCACAACGCTTTGAAAGCTCCTTATCAAGAATAAATCGCTTCATAAAAACGTCAGGCAATTGACTCGAACTGAGCATATTTCGGAACAGAACTACCGCTTTATCAGACTTCGCCCGTAAAATTCCGTTGCAAATCGCTTCCTTTCCATTTATATCTGACCAATCAAATACATTTGACAAATAAAAAGCATCAATGGAATCTTCCTTACTTAAAAGCTCTTGAATACTCACAGGATGAATTGAAAGTTTACCCATATTCCTTTTAGCAGCTTTAAATCCTTCCTCAGATAAATAAAATGGCACTCCCTCGTCCTGGTCATACAGATAGGATGAAAACAAAATCTGAGTTAAAAAGTAATTATTGTGAATCGGCTTCGTTTTCACTTCTTTCTCAAACTGACTTAAAAAGAAAGTTGCGAAGTCATTTTCACTTGCATTCGCAAACATAAAACTCGGAAAGAATTGGAGATGTGTCGTTTTACTTAACAAGATTTTCGCAGCTGTTCTCCATTCAGATGTAGTCAAGTATTGTTCATAAAAATCCCGTTGCTCCTCAAGATTTTTTGCAGAAAACAACACTTCCCAAACGGATTCGTCATATATATTCCGGCAAATATTTTCCCCTATGAACCTATAAAAGCGTTCATTTACACCACAGTGATTAATACCTAATTCAATTTCAGGAAGATGCTGTTGCCAATAATCCCTGGCATAGTCAGGTAAATTTTCGTCCACTGTTTTATACATTTCCACACGATTATTACAAGTAATTTCCCCGATAAAAGCGAGAAACTCCTTCCGCGTAAAATGTTCGATTACTGCTTTTTTCAGCTCAATTAAAGCACATTGTGCTGGATTCACATCGACACAAAGAACTTGAACAACTGAGTCATTTAGGAGCGAAAATGCCGTACATCCTCCAGAACCAATCACTAGAACTTTCTTCGGTTCTACAACCTTTGAAATCTCTCTTTCTACTAAACTATCCTCTCTAATTTGAGAAAAAAAGATATTAGACATTGCTGATCACCCCTTCTTCAAATAAAGCTAGCACTTCTTTTTTCCCTTCCTTCCAATTGGCCATCCGGTTTCTTCCGCGTTCAAGTTGAAGCAATAATTCTTCACGTGTATTTGATTCGGCTGGTATGTGAGAATACAGTACAACATTCATCCCTTGTGACAAATCGATTTGTCTTGAAAGCAGCCAATTCCCTACTGGTGATTGAGTAGGCTGAAATTGACCAAGTGATTCCTTTGATTTTGTGGTCATTTTTTCAACATCAAGTTCGTGAATATGGGTAAGTTTTTCTGAAAAAATGAAAACTTTCTCTTTAATTTTATCTGGCACCAGACGTTCCTGAAATTTCGGATAAGCGTAATCCTCAAACAATGCTTTAAAAAGCAACAACACTTCTGGATTCTCGATTTCAGCAAGAAGATGGGTCTTCCGACCATGATTCTCTTCCATTACAACTTGAAGATATGTTAAAAAAAGCTCAAGAAAACAACTCATTCTTGAAAACAAAGGACCAAAGTATATAAACCTTTCATCTTCCTGTTCAAAGGTTTGAACAAGCTGAAAGGCAAGAAGCTTTTGATTCCGCCTTAAGCAAATGACTTGATCATATATTTCAAATCTTGAAAGAAGGTAATCTTCTCGGACTTTACAAACACGCTTTGAGAGCGATATCATTTCTTCTTTCTGTTTTATTAATAATCCCTTTGTATCGATCCTTTCAATATTCAATGCTTGTGCCATACATTCACACCAACCAATTCCTACAGTGTAAAATTACACCATTCTATTTAGTGTAATTTTACACTATTCTAGATAAATTTCAAGTATATTTCCTTAATTTTCAATAGATAATAAAAGAACAAAGTTTATATATGCACTCCTTAAAATTACAGTTGTACTCTCTAGAAAAACACCTAGTAAATTTTTTATTACATTTTTGTAAACTTTGTAAATTTCCCATTGTAAATTCGACAAATTTAGAGGAAAATCTACTTTGTGTTTATTAATCTCATTATTGGAGGAACAATCATATGTTCGCTAAAAAGAAAAAAGATGTATTTTTTGATGCACTTACGTCAATCTCTACAAATGTAAAGGAAGCCGCAGACTATTTTGTACAATTTAAAATAAAAAATGTAAGCGACCTGAAAGAATTTTCAAGTGAAATGAAAATCTTCGAGAAAAAAGGCGACGATATCATTCATGGCTTAATTACTGAACTTAATAAATCTTTCATCACTCCGATTGAGCGTGAGGATATTCTACAATTGGCTATGAAGATGGATGATGTATTAGATGGAATGGAGCAATGTGCGGCACGGTTTGAGATGTATTCCTTAACTGATACTGACGAATATATGACTACATACGCTGATTTAATTCACAAAAGCACGATTGAAATTTTCTCTGCCATTCAACTACTTACAAACAAGAAATTATTAGACATGCGTAAACATGCTATTAAAATTAATGACTATGAATCCCAATGTGATGAAATTTTACGGATATCAATCAAACAGCTTTTTCATACTGAAAAAGACCCAATAAAAATTATCCAGGTGAAAGAAATTTATGAGATTCTTGAAGGCATTTCGGATTACTGTGAGGATGTTGCTGATACACTCGAAACCATTATTATGAGAAATGCATAAGGGAGAATCTTATCAACATGGATACTTTACTATTATTAACGATTTTAATTGTTATTTTTGCATTAGCATTTGACTTCATTAACGGCTTTCATGATACGGCTAATGCGATTGCGACTAGTGTTTCAACGAAGGCACTAAAGCCAAGAGTGGCGATTGTCCTTGCAGCGACAATGAACTTCATCGGTGCCATAACCTTTACAGGTGTGGCTAAAACGATTACGAAGGATATTGTAGACCCGTTTGCCATAGAAAACGGAACAGTCGTTATCCTTGCAGCATTACTCTCGGCCATTGCATGGAATTTAATTACTTGGTACTACGGGATTCCAAGTAGTTCTTCCCATGCCCTAATTGGTTCGATTGCTGGTGCAGCTCTTTCAGCAGCAGGATTTGGAATCTTAAATTACACCGGTTTCTTAAAGATATTACAAGCACTTATTCTTTCACCCTTTATTGCCTTAGCAGTTGGTTTTCTTATGATGAGCCTTTTTAAAGTTCTTTTTCGAAATTCTAATCTTTATAAAACGAATAGGGGGTTTCGAACCTTTCAAATTTTCACAGCAGCCCTTCAATCATTTACTCATGGTACAAATGATGCTCAAAAAGCGATGGGAATTATCACAATGGCTTTGATTGCCGGAGGTTTTACAACCTCGACAGATATTCCACTATGGGTAAGAATTGCTGCGGCAACGGCAATGGGGCTCGGTACATCTGTTGGTGGTTGGAAAATCATTAAAACCGTCGGTGGGAAAATTATGAAAATCCGGCCAATCAATGGTGCTGCAGCAGACCTATCTTCTGCTTTAATTATTTTTGGCGCCACTTATATTCATTTACCAGTAAGTACAACCCATGTTATTTCTTCAGCGATTATGGGTGTTGGTTCAGCCCAACGTGTAAAAGGAGTTAAATGGGGCGTTGCTCGAAAAATCGTCCTTACTTGGATTATTACCTTGCCAATTTCGGCAGCTTTGGCAGGAATCATTTACCAAATTCTTAACATATTTTTCTAAAAGGTGGCTTTTGCCACCTTTTTGTATTTGGTATAATGAATTTGTAAGCAAAGCCGAGAGGGAGGCAATCCTATGGTGCAATCTTTTAAAAAGAACAGGTCGATTTATCTTTTTGTGTTCCTTGCACTACTTATTCTTAGTTCAAACTACACCTTGATGATTCTTCAGCCATTAGGACCTATTACAGAACCACTCATATTGGCATCCTTATTCGATTTAACAATTGTGTTACCCCTTTTTTTCTATCTATTTGTAGTACGTAACAGACTTTCTTTAGTCACTTTACTCCCAGTCATAATTGGCGGATTTTGGTTTGCTTATTTCATTGTTCCAAACCGTGAATTAGCCATATTTGATTATGTAAAATACGGGATATATGGACTTGAGGGTCTATTTATTGTTATTGAGCTGTTATTAGCAGCAATGTTATTACGCAAAATTCCTACACTCTATCAAAATTATAAAAAGCAGACAGAAATCGATTATTACTACCCTACCGCAATGCGGAGGGCACTAAAAACTACGTTTGGACAGAAAAAACTAATCGATATTCTCGTCTATGATTTTTCAATCTTCTATTATGGATTCTTTGCTTGGAAGAAAAAATGGGTGGACAGAACCCATACCCGTTCATTTACAATACACATAAATTCAGGATATTTTGGTCTTTTTATCATGCTTGTCCATGCAATGGTGATTGAGGTGATTGGCGTCCACTTTTTAATCGCCCATTTTTGGAGTCCAACTGCTGCGTGGATTTTTACGGCATTAGATTTGTATGCGTTGCTTTGGATTATCGCTGACTACCATGCTGTACGACTTTCACCCATTGTAATTAAAGATGATAAACTTTTTGCCCAGGTTGGAATCAGACGTGAAATTGAAGTTGATTTAAAAACCATTAAATCTATTCAACCAACCATCACCGGCAAAAAGGAAAGAGCGCGAGAAAATCATAGCTTTGCTATCACGTTACCAAATTTATTTGAGGAGGACCCACAATTCGAGATTGAATTAACGGAACCAGTTTTAGCCTCCCTCCCATTTGGAATGAAAAAAGAAATGACGAAACTTTACGTAACAGTTGATGACAAAGAGGCTTTTTTACATGAAATGAGTAACTTGCTTGAAGAGAAAAACACTATCCGTGAATACTAACCACCTTACCCGGCTTAATTTTGCCGGGTTTTATTTTTGAGAAATGGCCTTACGAGGGGCTAGTCTATTCTACTGATTTCTTAATATACATATAGAAAGGCTGGCTTTAAGGATGTGAGTATGATGAAGTCGTTCATTCATCGACGGAAGACTCTTTATCGAGCGTTGATCTTTATTGTTGTGTATCTTAATACATTATTAACATTTGCCATTTTATATATTTTGTTAGATTTACTTGATCTTGGTTCGGTGCATGACCATTATGCCTCTGATTCCCATCAGGAGCAGCCACTTGATATCGTGACACGCTCTTTATATTTTAGTGCCATTACCCTTTTATCGGTTGGATACGGGGACGTGACTCCATTTGGGATTTCAAGGGCTGTGGCAATTGCTGAGGCATTGATCGGCTATTTGTTACCTGTTGTGATCGTGATTCAATTTCTTCCTCCATTCCGAAATACGGAAGGGGAAAACTTTCCATATGATTAATAGAAAAGCGTAAGGCGCCCGGATTGAGGAACATCGACTAACTACCGCCACGTCCTGTGGCGAACGTCGATGTCAGCACTTCCTCGAAAATGCTATGCATTTTCTTCGTGCGAGGATCATGCTGTCGAAGCTTTCCTTGTCCTGCGCAAGTCAAGCATAGACGACCCCAACCTTCCGAAGCGATTGGCTAGACCAGAGAGCCGATGGCACCTGAAGCTAGACATTAAAATGAGCTACCCTAATTTAGGTTAGCTCATTTGACTTTAGAATGGTTGTTCATCTTGTGCCATTTCGATTAGGTGACCAGCTTTCTCTACTTTTGTCCTCAAATATTTTCGATTATAATCAGATACATCTCCCCAGATTGGCATCCGTTCAGAAACATTCATTCCGGCATCCTTTAGGGCGTTCATTTTTCTCGGATTATTCGTTATTAGCGAAACAGGTTTCGTGCGTAATGTTTTTAATACGCGAATCGCATCATCATAATTTCTGGCATCATCCTTAAACCCTAGTTGGATATTCGCTTCAACTGTATCTAAGCCATTTTCCTGAAGAATATAGGCCATCGCTTTACTGAATAATCCAATCCCACGCCCCTCATGATTAGCTAGGTAAAACAATGCCCCTACCCCATGGTCTACAATGATTCGCATCGATTGTTTTAATTGATATCCACAATCACACCGTTTACTTCCAAAAATATCACCTGTGTGACATATGCTGTGCATCCGAATTAGAGCCTCATCCGCATTTTCAAAATCCCCATATACTAAAACACTCGATTGCTGCCTTTCAGCTAGGTTTGTAGATGAAAGCTTTTCAATGATTCGATTTGCATCAAGTGTCACTTCATCACAAAGAAGCCAACAATACCAATTGAAGAGGACAGTCTCCCCATCTAAATTAACAGGAAGCTTGATTGGTCCAACTAAATAAATGGCTTTATCTCCTCTTTCAATTAGCTGAATTTTTTCTTGTAGAATTGAAATAATTTCTTTAGATATCACTTAAAAGTCCCCCTAATGAATTCGTTATGGCTAGTTTTTGATTTATGTATATGAATTATCCCATTGGCGCTAAATTGTTTACATCATTCCACTTGCTTTTTAATCGAAAAAGGGATATAGTTACCTAGGTAACTAATTTGCGAAGAAATATGCATTGAGGTGATTTTATGCAAATAGGTCACACCCTGTTTCACGCAGTGCATCAATTGTCACGTCAGCTTACGAAACATGTGAATGAAACTTTGGAACCCTTCGGACTATTTAGCGCACAATGGTCCGTTTTATTTGTTTTAAAAACAAAAGGAACCTTAACACAAACTGAGCTATGTGACTATTTAACGGTTGAAGCGCCGCCTATGACAAGAAATATTCAAAAGCTTGTTAAGCTTGGATATGTAAGACAAGTTCAAGGAACGGACAAGCGGACGAAACATATTGAATTGACCGAAAAGGCTTTAGCTGAGTACCCAGATTGGGAGCTAGCCATGGTTGAAATGAATCAAAGGCTAGTAGAGAATTTCCCAAAAGAAATGCAGGACCAGCTCAATGGGCTTTTAAACCATTGGTTCCATCAAATTACCAAATAACAACAGGAGGAGTCATTATGGGGAAACAAAAGCTTTGGACGAAAGATTTTCTCAACCTTTCTTTAAGTAACTTCTTTGTTTTTTTAACGTTTTATTATTTATTGGTTACATTACCGGTTTATACATTAAATGATTTAGGTGGAAATGAATTAGAAGCAGGACTCATGATTACTGTATTTTTATTTTCTGCAATTATCATCCGTCCATTTGCGGGACAATGGTTAAATACGATTGGAAGAAAGAAAGTCCTTTCTCTTTCCTTACTTATTTTCATGATCTCCTCGCTTTTTTATTTTTTCACTCCTTCCATTTATTCCGTTTTACTTTTACGTTTGTTTCATGGAATCGGATTTGGTATGGCAACAACAGCAGCTGGAGGAATCGTGGCAGACATTATCCCAGATTCTCGCAAAGGTGAAGGAATGGGATACTTTATAATGTCAAACAACCTAGCTATGGTAATTGGCCCATTTTTAGGTTTAACACTAATGAATCAATCTGGAATGAATAGCGTGTTTATCGTGGGTGCAATTTGTGCCATTCTTGCATTACTAACAGGCTATTTTGTAAAAGTACCTGCAAGAG
Organism: Bacillus sp. JJ1566; assembly: GCF_036962685.1. Lineage (NCBI taxonomy): Bacteria > Bacillati > Bacillota > Bacilli > Caryophanales > Bacillaceae > Bacillus > Bacillus sp. JJ1566. The sequence goes on from NZ_JBALOP010000003.1 coordinate 108,449, forward strand.
GAAAAGAAAAACCAACACATCAAGTAGCAGCGAAAACAAAATTATCGTTTTCGGATCTGTTTGAAGTTCCAGCGATTAAAATCTCAATTGTCGGTGGTTTATTAGGGATTGTCTACTCATCCCTCCTATCCTTCGTTTCCGTATACGCTCAGGAAATTGGATTATTAGAGGTTTCAAGCTTCTTTTTCATGGTATATGCAGTTGTACTTCTGATATCAAGACCGTTCACAGGAAGATGGTTTGACCAATATGGAGCAAATAAAATTGTTTATCCATCAATAGTAGTGTTTGCGATTGGAATGCTGTTCCTAGGTACTTCATCAACATCCTTTATGTTTTTAATTGCTGCGGCTTTAATCGGTTTAGGCTGGGGAACTTTATTTCCAAGCTTCCAAACAATTGCTGTTCAAGCTGCGGCGCCAAGACGCAGAGGTACAGCAACAGCTACGTTCTTATCAATCTATGACACCGGAATTGGTTTAGGATCCTCTATTGTCGGACTTCTTAGCGCAAAAATCGGGCTTGGTACGTTTTATTTCTTTAGTGGCTTTTATGTGCTTCTCGGTATTGTGCTTTATTATTTTCTTCATGACCGTAACACAAAGCCAGCTGTTCAAACAAAACAAACCTATAACCAGACATCAGAGACAATGTAGGATAAAAAGGAGTTCCTTTTTATACCTTTTTTTAAGCAAAAAATTAGATTGGCATGGTATAAATGGGTATAATTATCATTGAATACTATTTTACATAGGGAGTGATTGGGCAATGTTCGATATTATTATTGTGGGTGCTGGACCTGCTGGTGCAAGTGCAGCATTATTTACTGCAAAAGCTGGAAAGAAAACATTACTTTTAGATAGTGATAAAGGGATGACTAAACGCGCATGGGTTGAAAACCATTATGGCGTTATGGAAGTTGAAGGTCCAGCGTTAGTGGAAACTGGGCAAAAACAAGCTGCAAAATTCGGTGCTGAAGTTGTCCAACAAGCGGTTACTTCTGTTGAAAAAACTGAAAATGGTTTTAAGGTAGTAACTGAAAATGGTGAACACGAAGGGAAATACGTCATTTTTGCAACAGGTGCTTTAACGGATGTCGCTGCAGCAGCAGGTGTTGCAACTAAAGAAGGCACGGAGCCACGTATTAAAACAGTTCTTGATGTTGATGCAGCTGGTAAAACAAATGTAGATGGCATTTGGGCTGCAGGTACATGTGCAGGTGTAAGTGTTCACACAATTATTACAGCTGGTGACGGTGCTAAGGTCGCAATTAATGTAATCAGTGAAATAAATGGCGAACGTTATGTTGACCATGACGTATTGAAAAAATAATAATTTGCATATGAAATCCAGGTGACTTTAATGTACACCTGGATTTTTTACGTTATTATAAGGATACCTATAAAGGCAGAAATGGTACATATAACCGTCGATGAGGCAATGTATAGAAAAGCTTTCTTTGATTGATTAGAAAGAAATAATTGAATGGCTTCATAACCAAAAGTTGAAAAAGTCGTGAATGCTCCACAAAAGCCTATTCCTAGTAGTAACCAACACCATTCAGGAAGGATTTGAATTAGCTTCATCCCTGTTAAGATTCCTAATAAAAAGGATCCTGCAATGTTGATGAATAAGGTTGGATATGGGAATTTTGTTCCGGTTATCTTACCAATCCATATTCCCGCAAGATATCTGCATGCGGCTCCGACTGCCCCTCCGATTCCAACTAATATCATCAAGACTCCTCACCTGCTTTTCGCAAAATAGCCAATCGATAGCCAATAAAAGAAAGCATGACTCCCGCAAAGAGACTAATAACGACATATAATAAGGCATGTCTGACATTTCCATCTTCTAATAAATGAACCACTTCAACTGAGAAAGTAGAAAATGTCGTGAACGATCCAATAAAACCTGTACCAAACATCAAGGATATTTTCGGATTTACATTTTTTTGATTAGCCAGAAAGGTTAATAACCATCCTAAACATAAACAACCAATTAAATTCACAGTTAAAGTTCCAATCGGAAAACCATTGGGGGCAGGTACCCACTCGCCAAGTAAATAACGGCTAATAGCCCCAAGAAATCCACCGATCATCACAAAAAATACATTCATCTAATCACTGCCCTTATTATGGTTAGAATATTATACCATTTTTCAATGTGGGTCCTGAAATTTTTGAAACTATTTTTTTCCTACATACGTAATACACATATGGATAATAAAGAAAGAGGTATGCAAATGGAATCCAAACAAGTACTTGAAACTGAATTAGCAAAAATAGAAGCCTGGGAAAAAGGCCAAAGTGGATTATGGTTTTGGGAACGGATTGGGCGTATCCCATTTAAAATTCTTGATAAACTGACACCAAAGTTTATCCATGAAAAAATTGGTCTACTCCTCGATGAAATTGGCAGCTATATACAAACCGGTGGGAAATATCTGATTCAGGAAAAATCGATTTTAAATCTTGTCGAAAGCAAATCCAATACTTCAATCGAAAGCATCTCAGATATTGGGCAAATTCCACTTCAAGCTATGATTGAAGCCAGTCATGATCATGCTGAAAAATGGACAAAAGTGGCTACACTTCAAGGAGCAACAACAGGAATCGGTGGAATTTTTACACTTGCAGTCGATATTCCTGCATTACTGGGAATGTCATTAAAAACTCTACAAGAAATAGCCATTATTCATGGATTTGACCCTAAAGAAAAAAATGAACGAATCTTTATCATTAAATGCTTACAGTTTTCATCTGCAGATGTCGTTGGAAAGCAAGCGATTCTAAAGGAACTTTCAGCCTTTTATCACGGCAGAAATTCTTCTAACGAAATGATGTCGCAACTTCAAGGATGGCGTGAGGTTGTGTATACATATCGTGATCAATTTGGTTGGAAGAAGCTTCTTCAAATGATTCCAATCGCAGGTATTATTTTTGGAGCCATCTCAAACCGCTCCATGATTCAGGATCTTACCGAAGCTGGAAATATGCTATACCGCAAAAGAAGAATTTTAGAAAGACTGCAGGATGAATCTACAGCCTCCTTGTCGCCTCACTCGTAGGGGCTTTTTTAAAATTAAAAATACAAGCTAACCCTGTTTTTCACTTTTTTTCATAAACTGAATAGGATAAAAAGAGACTACCAAAAGGAGCTATTAACTTATGAAATGGAAAAATTACGGATTATGGGTCTCTCTTGCATCTATTCTATATATGGTGTTTAAAGACTTAGGCATGCAAATCGATTTAACGACATGGGAAACATATGTGACGGCTATCATCGGTTTTCTTGCCGCACTAGGGATTATTTCTAACCCTGAAAAAGGAAAAGGATTTTTCGATAAGATTCCTGATACACCAGCTGAAGCTATTTCACAACTTACTGAGCAACTACAAAATCAGCCACCCACTAGTGGTTTGTCACCACATAATCTAAACCCAGGTAATAATCAACAATCACAAGGATATCCGCAACCACAACAAACGAATGTCAATCAACAACATCAAAATGCAATACAAAACTCCTCGAACCCATCAAACTTTCAACAAAATGAATATCAAGGCTACCCAACTCGACCTAATGAGGTTCAGCAAACCGATGCTAATCCAAACGGAGCCACTCATTCAAATGATGTCGAACAAACACAGGTTCAGCCAGAAGTGAATACACATACCGATCAATATGCAGAACCTTCATTTCAAGAGCAAACACCAGACAACACATCCTTTGACAGAACAAAAATTCATGGGATGCCAGCACCGCCAAATGAGCATATGTAACGGGCTAAAAAGAAAGCACCTTCATCTTTAGGTGCTTTTTCAATCATTTGATGAATAATTAACTGGCAAATATAAGAAAATATATATATAGAAACGACAAGTGTGGTGGATTAAACGAATGTGAAGGCCGTTGAACGTATTTTTTGGAGTATTGCATTACCGGGGTTCGGACAATTATTAAATAAACAATATGTGAAAGGTCTTACCTTTATTTTCTTAGAGTTCTTGGTCAATACCTATGCAAATTTTAATGAGGCGATCATGCTTAGCTTCCTAGGTGAAACAGAGCAAGCACTCTCATCTATTGATTATGGATGGCTCATGTTTTACCCATGTCTTTACTTTTTCGCCATGTGGGATGCGTTTAAAGAAGCTGGAGGTGGAAAATCACCCTATTCCTTTTTACCATTTGCCTTCTGTGCTTATTGTGTGACGGTCGGCTTAATGGTTGCACCGAAAGCTATTTTTTTTGGAATCACATTTGGACCAGTCTTTTTCCCAATGATTTGTGTTATTCCAGGGATTGTACTTGGACTACTCATAAGAAAGATTATCCTAACCTTTGGTAAGGAAGACGCTATAGCGTAAAATACATAAACAAAAACACGCTGCGTATGTACAGCGTGTTTTCCAATCTTATTGATTCACTACCTTATCAAGAGCCTTTTGCTTCGTGTAAACCGCTAGTTTCTCAATTAATTTATTACTTTCAGTATTTAAGCCCTTAATGTTTACTCTTACTCCATTTTGATTGTATTTAATAACGACCTTATCAATCGCACCCACTGCTGAATCATCCCAAAGATGGGCATTTGACAGATCTAAATCAATTTCTTTCACATCTTCTTTGAAATCAAAGCTATTTACAAAATCAGTGACAGATGCAAAGAACAGCTGTCCTGAAACATGGTACACCTTTTTATGGGAATCCTTTGCTGAAAGACTTGTGACTTTCACTTTTGAAATCTTAGATGCAAAGAAAATAGCACTTAAAATGACTCCGGCTAAAACACCTTTTGAAAGGTCATTGGTTTGTATAACTGTAATGACTGTAACGATCATAACAATTGTATCCGTGATTGGAACTTTATGAAGTGTACGTAATGAAGACCAGTCAAATGTTCCGATACAAACCATTATCATAACCCCAACAAGGGCTGCCATTGGAATCATAACCAAGAAATCCTGTAATAAAAGAATTAACACCATTAAAAAGACACCGGCAACTAATGTAGAGAGCCTTTTACGGCCACCTGATTTTACGTTGATTACAGATTGTCCAATCATTGCACAACCGGCCATAGCTCCAAAGAAACCAGAGACAATATTCGCAATACCTTGCCCACGTGCTTCTTTATTTTTATCACTTTCCGTATCTGTCATATCGTCGACAATCGAAGCCGTTAATAAAGATTCAACTAATCCAACAATAGCGATAGATAAAGAATAAGGAAAAATAATTTTTAGTGTTTCAAAATTTAACGGAATATCAGGTAATAAAAAGATTGGTAATGTTGATGGGAGTTCACCCATATCCCCAATCGTACGTACTCCGCTATTTGTCATGACTGCAACAATCGTCATGGCTACAATCGCAACTAATGGTGATGGTACAGCTTTTGTAAAACGTGGGAAGATATAAATAATCGCTAAAGCTCCTGCTACCATTGCGTACATTTGCCATGATTCACCGGCAAAATGTGGCAACTGTGCTGCGAAAATTAGGATCGCAAGTGAATTCACGAAGCCAGTCATGACCGAACGTGGAACAAATTTCATGAGTCTCCCTAGCTTTAAAACACCCATGATAATTTGGATAATCCCTGTTAAAATCGTTGCGGCAAGTAAATATTGGAGACCGTGATCAGCAACCAATGTCACCATTAAAAGTGCAGTCGCACCTGTTGCTGCAGAAATCATGCCCGGTCTTCCCCCGACAAATGCGATTGTTACCGCTATACAGAATGAAGCGTATAATCCAATCTTCGGATCAACCCCTGCAATAAGTGAAAAAGCAATCGCCTCTGGTATTAGTGCGAGTGCAACAACAATCCCTGCCAGGATATCTCCTCGGACATTGCCAAACCATTCATTTTTATATGTTGATAAATTCAAATCAGCACCTCTTTCTGTTTATAACTTTTTTATCTAGCTCCGGCTCGCAGCGACTAGCGAGACTTCCCTCACCCTCCGTACGATAACATCGGCTCGATTACTCTCCGTGTTTCCTTTATCTCCTGCGGGTTCAGTCCAGTCCGTACGTCGCTATACGCTCGTCTCCACTTTTCTAATGACTTTCAACTCTCATGAAAGTCGGGTCCGTTGTGAACATATCAAAGTATATAGGATTGTTGCTGTTCTGTGAAATCATGATGTAAACGCGCACAGGTCATATTATCTTCTTTATCCTTCATCTTTCTCTTATTTTCACCATGACACTATAAGAAACTTAAATCTTTCATGGTAGTTTTTAGATGCAGTATTCCAAAATAAAAGGCAATTAGAACTTTTCCATTGAAAAGCCTAACTGCCTTACTCTTTTTTTATTCTACCATTATTTTGCAAGCTCCAAAATCTGGTTGTAAGCTTTTTCCGTTAGTTGAGGGTCTGGATCTTCACGTTGCTTTTTTGGAACATCAAAATTGCTTAGAACAAAGTGATGCTTTGGTTCAAGATTATGTCTTGCTAAAATATGCTTACTGCATGCTAATGGACAACCATCAATCGCAATAATATCCCTTCCTGATTTTGCTGTTTTAACAAGTGGTTTGACATCCCCCCCGACACCAGCAATACAGGACATTTCAGCTACATCTTCTCTATCCATTTTAATCGCAATCGCATTGGCAGTTTGCGCAGCAGATGAACATCCTGAGCACGAGTACACTAAAGGTAAACTTTTTCTATCCACTTTCATTTCCCTCCCGATTTTCATTGAAATCTATTTTAGTCTATTTTCTATTTTAATTCTGTGAGAAACCTCACCCTTTTCAGAATTGTTTTAAAAAGTAAAAAAGCCACCCTAAGGCAGCTTCATCATTATTAGATATACTTCCTATGCACCGTCTTCCCATCAAACGTAAACACAACCATTTTATTCTCCAGTACAGTTTCCATGTGGACAGGTCTGCCCCATAGTTGATAGATATAAGGCAGTACTTTTTCAAGGTATTTTAAGTCTAGCTCTATGTCTTCGTACCAGTGCTTTAGGTAGAGCTCTCCACTTTTTAGATAATCACCATCATTGACCGTGATATATGGGAAGCCTCCATTAACTCGCATGTTTACGAGCTGGTCGCGTACCTGCTCCCACTGCTTATCAATGATTTTATAATCACGACCTTGCTTTTGGAACAAATACATATCCTCTCGTAAAACTAAATCCTTCGTTAAATAATTTCGAATGAATGAAATATCGGATTCCACTTCACGGACCTCAAAGATTTTTTCCCGACCAGAACCAGGCTTTACGCCTCTCTCTAGCATTTCTTTTGATGGATGATCATAGCGTTCTTCAATGTCTTCAATGATTTTTAATCCTAAATAATAGGGATTAATACTTGTTTTTGATGGCTGAACAACACCTGCGTTAAGCTTTGCAAACTCAATCGCTTCATCAGACGTCAAATCCATTTCTCGAATAATACGCTGGTGCCAATACGAAGCCCAGCCTTCGTTCATAATTTTCGTTTCAAGCTGTGGCCAAAAATAAAGCATTTCCTCGCGCATCATCGTTAATATATCGCGTTGCCAATCCTCAAGCTCTCGACTATATTGTTCTATAAACAATAAAATATCTTTTTCAGGCTGAGGAGGGAATTTCTTTTTCTTACGGTTAGTCGGTGTTGAATTTATTGCCTTTTTATCTAAATTCCATAAATCATCATAAGGTGACGGCTTTCGTTTTACTTCTTCCTCTTCCTCATCCTCAAGACTCCATGCAAGCTTTGGCCGCATAAGTGAAGGATCAATATGCTCTTGGATTGCCAATACAGCATCTAAAAATGTCTCCACCTCAAGTTTTCCGTACAAATGTTCATAATGTTTAACCCGGTCAGCTGTTGCAGCCATGCTTTCGACCATATCTCGTTTTGTATTGCTAAAACGAAAATTATTCTTGAAAAAATCACAGTGAGCAAGTACGTGGGCGACGATTAATTTGTTTTGAATGAGGGAATTAGAATCAAGTAAAAATGCATAACAAGGGTCAGAATTGATGACGAGTTCATAAATCTTACTTAATCCCAAATCATACTGCAGCTTCATTCGGTAAAATTGCTTTCCAAAACTCCAATGAGAAAAACGTGTTGGCATGCCATATGCACCAAATGTATAAATGATATCTGCAGGACATATTTCGTATCTCATTGGATAAAAATCAAGCCCAAACCCTTCTGCAATTTCTGTAATTTCATCAATTGCATACTGGAGTGCCTGACGATCAGAATCTCTCACAGTTGATCTCCCCCTTTTCGTCCTTATCACAATTTATGAGGAATTGATCAAAATGATGAATGGGGGATTTCAATGTTACACTTTTTTAACCAAAAATAGCCACGAATTGTGGCCATTTTCATGTCTTATTTTACTTCTTCAATACTTAACGATAAAAGGGACTCTGTTTGCGGATTAAACAGGATCATCACCCTAGCTTTAAGCGTACGACCCTTTGTTTGAACTGTTAATTCAAACGTATCCTTCGATTGCTTATCAGTGATTTCCTCTCGCCCCTTATATTGATAATCACTAATTTTACTGTCCGGGTAATTCAACTTCGCAATATCAACTGCAATCTTACCCCATTTTTCATAATCTGTTGGAAGTTGTTGGTCCTGTTGTGGTGGTTTTTGAGGCGGCTTTTGTTGTGCACTCCCGATGCCACCTCCTGCGAATAGAAACATACTACACAAAATTGGAATCAATAATTTTTTAGCCAATGTCACTACCTCCTATGTAAAAAATCACTTGTATTTTGCCCTATTTGAGGAGAAATTAGTCATTTTATTTTTCCCAAAGAACCAAGGCTTGCGTTTATGTATCTAAATTGTTTTGGTTTCTTGTCCAAGATTTACACCGAGAAAAATATTGTTTTCTTCACAAACTATAATCAACTCCTTAGAAGGAGGGAAAATTAGTGAATACTGTTGACTACGACAAAGCACTTTACTACACACATCGTTCTCAGTGGGATAACCTACTTATTTTAATGGTTCGCACAAAGGATGATTTCCTTTCAAAAAAAATCGAACACTTTTTACATGCATATAATTTTGAAAAAGACTACTCTGTGATTGAACGACAGTTATATTCTCTACTCCGGTATATCGACCATGCATCCACAGAAAGCATGGAAGAATTAGCTGCTCATATGTAAGTGGGGAATATCATTTCCCCACTTATTTTTACATAAAAAAACAAGACCCGAGGGCCTTGTTTTTATTTTAAAGTACTATGAACTTGTTCCATGACATCTAAAGAAATGCTTGTTAAAACATTTTGGCTGTCCTCAAGCGAATTTCCTTTAACACCAAAATAGAATTTCACTTTTGGCTCAGTTCCAGATGGACGTAAACAGAACCATGAGCCATCTTCAAGGAAGTATTTTAACACATTTGATTTAGGAAGCTTAATTTCTTCCTTTTGATCTTCCTCAACGTTTGTCCGAACACTTTCCTTATAGTCCTCTATCAGAGTTACCTTACGACCAGCCACAACAGTTGGTGGCTGACTACGGAAGCTTGCAAGGAGACTGTTAATTTGCTCAGCACCTTCTTTTCCTTTTAGCGTTAAGGATTCTAGGCCTTCGCGATAATAACCATATTTCTCAAAAAGTTCTACTAAGCCTTCAAACATGGTCATGCCTTTATTTTTATAATAAGCACAGACTTCAACCGCTAATAGCGCAGCTTGGACTGCATCCTTATCACGAGCAAAGTCCCCGATTAAATAGCCATAGCTTTCCTCATATCCGAATTGGAATTTATACTCTCCAGTCTTTTCAAATTCTTTAATTTTTTCACCGATGAATTTAAAACCTGTAAGTGTATCAATTGTTTCAAGACCAAATGATTTGGCAATTTCTCGTCCTATTTCAGACGTAACAATGGTCTTAAGAACAACTCCATTGGTAGGAAGGATTCCTTGCTGTTTCTTTTCAGATAAGATGTAGTGAAGTAAAATAGCCCCTGTTTGGTTCCCTGTTAATACAACATATTCACCTTTGTCATCTTTAACAGCAACCCCTAAACGGTCCGCATCTGGGTCAGTTCCGATTAGAATGTCAGCATCAATCTTTTTCCCCTCTTTAATCGCAAGTTCAAAAGCTGCATGCTCTTCAGGGTTTGGTGATTTAACAGTTGAAAAATTTGGATCCGGAAGTTCTTGTTCTTTAACTACCGAAACGTTCTCGTAACCAAATGCCTTTAAACCGTTACGAACTGGCTTGTTTGCCGTTCCATGAAGAGGTGTAAACACGACTTTTACGCCTACCTGTGAAAGCTCAGGATTAATCGAGATTGTTTTTAACTTCTCTGTGTATGCATTATCAATTTCTGTACCAATAATTTGAATGAGTCCAGAAGCCTTTAATTCTTCCTCACTGCCTACTTTTAACTCAAGCTCATTTTCAATTGCATTTACTTTTTCAATTACCGTATCAGCAGCCTCTGGCGGTAGCTGTCCACCATCAGAGCCGTAGACCTTATAGCCATTATACTCTGGTGGGTTATGACTCGCTGTCACGACGATTCCTGAAAATGCATTTAAATGACGAACCGCATATGAAAGCTCAGGAGTTGGTCGAAGTTCATCAAAAACATAGGTTTGAATTCCATGAGTAGCAAGGGTTTTTGCTGCATCCATTGCGAATTCAGGTGATTTATGACGGGAATCAAATGCAATGACAACGCCGCGACGTTTCGCTTCTTCTCCAAATGATTCGATGAAAGCAGCTAGCCCTGCAGATGCTTTTCTTACTGTATATAAATTCATCCGGTTTGTCCCTGGTCCGATTTCCCCACGCATTCCACCAGTTCCAAACTCGAGATTTTTATAGAAGCAATCTTCAAGTTCTTTTTGATTGTCTTTCTTTTCAAGCAATGCATTTTTGATTTCTTGATCTAACCCAGGCGTATTAAGCCATTGGTTATACGTTTCCATCCAGCTCATATTCAATGAACCTCCTGTTTTCAGTTGTAATAATCAAATGCGCCATGGCGTATTTGCGCCCGATTTTTTTA